>NZ_DAOLKE010000020.1:0-5899 GCF_035331805.1 Plasticicumulans sp.
TGGACGCGCGACCCCGAGGACGAGGTGCTCGCCGCCTGTGCGCGGCTCGGCTGCGGCTTCGTGCCCTACAGCCCGCTCGGGCGCGGCTTCCTGACCGGCGCGCTGCGCTCGCCCGAGGACTTCGCGCCCGACGACTACCGCCGGCACAGCCCGCGCTTCCAGGGCGAAAACTTCGCGCACAACCTGCGTCTGGTCGATGAAGTGCGCAGTCTGGCGGCGGCCCGCGGCGTGACGCCGGCGCAACTCGCGCTGGCCTGGGTGCTGGCGCAGGGGCCGCACATCGTGCCGATCTTCGGCACGACGCGCCCCGAAAACCTGCGCGCCAACCTGGCGGCCCTCGCCATCGAACTGGACGAGACCACGCGCCAGACGCTGGAACAGGTCTTCCCGCGCGCGGCCGCAGCCGGGCTGCGCTATCCGCAGGCGATGATGGGGCTGCTGAACGCCTGATCCGTGCGCCCGGCAGCACGGCGGTTATCCTGTACGCCCCCGCTCCGGAGCCCTTGCCAATGACCGCCGCCGATCACCCCTCCCCTGCCCTGCTCGCCTGGGAGATCTATCCCGAAGCCGGCGAGCAAGGCTGTTTCGTGTTCGCTGCCGACCGGCCGGCAGCGGTCGCGGCCGGAGCCGCCGAGCTTGGCATCGCGCCCGAGGCGGTCGAATCGGTGCTGCGCATGCCCGAGTTCGATGCCTTCGCCCCCGGCCCGATCCCGCTCGCGGCGCTGCTCGAACAGGGCTGCGAATACGAATGCCCGGTGTGCGGCTGCCGGATCGCGCAGGGCGCGCGCGACGGGCACGGCCGGGTGCTGTCGCCGGTCGAGGCCGGCGATCAGGTGTACTGCTCGGCCACGCACGCCGCGCAGGCGCGCCACGACTGAGGCAGGTTCAGCGCGCAAGCGCATCCAGCCCGCGCGCGAGATCGCGGCGGATGTCGGTCACGTCCTCCAGCCCGACCGACACGCGGATCAGGCCTTCGGTGATGCCGGCCGCGGCCTTCTGCTCGGCACTGAGCTTGCCGTGCGTCGTAGTCGCCGGGTGCGTGATCGTGCTCTTGGTGTCGCCGAGGTTGCCGGTGATCGAGATCATGCGCACCGCGTCGATCACCGACCACGCCGCCGCCCGGCCACCCTCGAGTTCGAAGCTCAGCACGCCGCCGAAGCCCGACTGCTGGCGGCGGGCCAGCGCGTGCTGCGGGTGGGTTTCGAGGCCGGGATAGTTGACGCGCGCCACCGCCGGGTGCACGGCCAGCCACTGCGCGAGTTCGAGCGCGGCGGCCGAATGCGCGCGCATCCTGAGCGGCAGGGTTTCCAGCCCCTTCAGGAACACCCAGGCGTTGAACGGGCTCATGGTCGGGCCGGCGTTGCGCAGGAAGGTGAAGATGTCCTTCTCGATCAGCGCCTTGCTGCCGACCACGGCGCCACCGACGCAGCGCCCCTGGCCGTCGATGTACTTGGTCGCCGAATGCACGACCACGTCGGCCCCGAGCGCCAGCGGCTGCTGCTGCGCCGGCGTGCAGAAGCAGTTGTCGACGACGAGCAGCGCACCGTGGCCGTGGGCGATGTCGGCGAGTTCGCGGATGTCGGCCAGCTCCATCAGCGGGTTCGACGGCGTTTCCAGGTACAGCACCTTCGTCTCGGGGCGCAGCGCCGCGCGCCAGGCCGCAGTGTCCGACAGCGGCACGTAGGTGGTGGCAACGCCGAAGCGGGCGAGGAAGTTGTTCAGCAGCGCCGTGGTGTTGCCGAATACGTCGCGCGAGCAGACGACGTGGTCGCCCTGCTTCAGCAGGCCCATGCACGCGGTCAGCACCGCCGCCATGCCTGAACTGGTGGCCACGCAGGCCTCGCCGCCTTCGAGCGCCGCGAGCCGCTGCTCGAACATGCGCACGGTCGGGTTCGTGAAGCGCGAATAGATGTTGCCCGGTTCCTCGCCGGCAAAGCGCGCGGCGGCCTGCGCGGCGCTGTCGAACACGTAGCTGGAGGTCGGGTAGATCGCCTCGGAGTGCTCGCCTTCGGCGCTGCGGCTCTGGCCGGCACGCACGGCCAGCGAGGCGAAGGCCAGCGCCGCATCGTCGGCGGCATCCGGAAGCTCGGGGATCAGGTCTGCGGTCATGCGCGTCGCTCCACGGTACGGGAGCGCAGCTTTACTGGCGCGCCCCCGGAAAAGTTGCGGCGGGCGACCGGGCCGCCCGCCCCGCGATCAGCTCGCGCTAAAGTCGGGTCCGGCCCGCGCTTTAGCGAGATTTGTAACGCGCCTGCAAGCTGCACAAATCGGCGCGCCGGACCGTCCCGGTCCGGGTGATGCACACGACGGCGAGGGCCGCCGCGGGTCCTGAGTCCGGCAAAGGCTGCGGACCGGGGCGCCAAGCTACCCGCCCGCACCGCCGCCGGCAAGCGCGGCGGCGGCCCGGCAGCAGGCGCTCAGGGAACGCTCAGTTGACGTTGTGCAGCTCCGGCACGCTGTGCTCCTCGGAGTCGCGCCCGGCCTTGGCGAGGTCATTGCGCTCGCGTTCGAGCTTGGCGAGGTACTGGCCGTCGATGTCGCCGGTCACGTACTCGCCGGTGAAACACGAGGTGTCGAACTGCGTGAGCTTCGGATTGGCGACGCGCACCGACGCGACCAGGTCGTCGAGATCCTGATAGACCAGCCGGTCGGCACCGATCGCCGCGGCGACATCGGCCTCGCTGCGCCCGGCGGCGATCAGTTCCTCGACCGCCGGCATGTCGATGCCGTAGACGTTCGGGAAGCGCACCGGCGGCGCGGCCGATGCGAAATAGACCCTGGCAGCCCCGGCCTCGCGCGCCATGCGGATGATCTCGCCCGAGGTCGTGCCGCGCACGATCGAGTCATCGACCAGCAGGACCTTCCGGTCCTTGAACTCGAACGGGATCGGGTTGAGCTTCTGCTTGACCGATTTCTTGCGCTGCTTCTGGCCGGGCATGATGAAGGTGCGCCCGATGTAGCGGTTCTTCATGAAGCCCTCGGCGAACTGCACGCCGAGGTGGTACGCGAGCGACAGCGCCGCGGTGCGGCTGGTGTCCGGGATCGGGATGACGACATCGATGTCGTGGTCCGGCCAGGTGTGCAGGATCTTGTCGGCGAGCTTCTCGCCCATCGCCAGCCGCGCCTGATGCACCGGCACATCGTCGATGATCGAATCGGGCCGCGCGAAGTACACATACTCGAAGATGCACGGCGAATGGCGCGGGGCCTCGGCGCACTGGCGCGTGAAGACCTGACCGTCGACGCTGACGAAGATCGCCTCGCCCGGTTCGAGGTCGCGCACGCGCCGGAAGCCGAGGCAGTCGAGCGCGACGCTCTCGGAGGCGATCAGCGTCTCGACGCCGTCCTCGGTCTCGCGCTGGCCGTAACAGAGCGGCCGGATGCCGTTCGGGTCACGGAACGCGACGACGCCGTAGCCGATGATCATCGCCACGGTCGCATAGGCGCCGCGTACGCGCTGGTGCAGGCGCCGGACGGCGCCGAAGACATCATCGGCCTCGACGCTGAGCCGGCCGTTGCGCGCCAGCTCGTGCGCGAACACGTTCAGCAGCACCTCGGAATCGGAATCGGTGTTCAGGTGCCGGCGGTCGCTGCGGAAGAGTTCCTCGCGCAGCCGGTGGGCATTGGTCAGGTTGCCGTTGTGCGCCATCGCGATGCCGAACGGCGAGTTCACGTAGAACGGCTGCGATTCGGCCGAATCCGAGCTGCCGGCGGTCGGGTAGCGCACGTGGCCGATGCCCATGCTGCCGAGCAGGCGCAGCATGTGGCGGGTGCGGATCACGTCGCGCACCAGACCGTTGTTCTTGCGCAGGTACAGCCGGCCGCCGTCGCAGGTCATCATGCCGGCGGCGTCCTGACCCCGGTGCTGCAGCACGGTCAGCCCGTCGAAGATCACCTGGTTGACCGGGCCGTGCCCGACGATGCCGATGATTCCGCACATGGTTGCTTACTCTCGGGCTGGGACGGCCGCACAGCCGCCGGTGGGGGGAATCATCGATCGCTCGGCGCCGGCGCTGCCTAGCGGAACACGACGCCGCTCGCCACTTCCGGCGGCAGCCAGCTGTGCAGGGTCTCGGCGAGCGGCAGGAAGTGCGGCAGCAGCATCGACTGCTGCCACCACGGATCGCGCACCAGCGCCGTGCGCGAGCCGAGCATCACGAGCAGCGCCACGATCGCCACGCCGCGCGCCAGCCCGAACAGCGAACCGACCATGCGATCGGTCGGCCCGAGGCCGGAACCATCGACCAGCTGACCGATCAGCAGGTTGACGATGCCGCCGACGAACAGCGTGCCGACGAACACGGTCGCGAAACCGATCAGCTGACGGATCGACGGCGTTTCCGGCAGCGTCACCCAGTGCGACAGCTGCGCCAGCGCCAGATCGGAAAAATTGAAGGCGAGGAAGAAGGCGAGCACCCAGGTGACGATCGAGATCACCTCGCGCACGAAGCCGCGCCAGAGGCTCAGCAGCATCGACAGGCCGATCAGGATCAGGATGGCGTAATCGGCCCAGTTCATCGTTTGCGGCACGCGGAGTTTCCGTGCCGGCTCGGGGCTGCCCGGCGAGGGCGCGGATTCTATCAGAGCGGCCGGCCCGTCCAAACCCGGATGCCTTCGGGGCCATGCGCAGCGATGTAAATCCGGCACGACAGCGCTGCAGCGGCGGCGTTTCGGACCGGCACAGCGCCATCGGCGGCAGGAACGGCAGTCGTATCGGCATCAGCATCCGAAGATTCCGGCAACCTCACGGACTGCCGAAATGCGGGTGCACCGCCTGCCCGACAAGACCGGTGCCGGAAACCCGGCCGGCATGGCTGCGATGCAGGCCGGTTCAGGCCGCTTCAGAGAGCGGTTCAGACGTAATGATCGACACCGCCGAGCAGCTTGCGCACCGGCAGCACGACTTCCGCGCCGCTCACGACGGCCGCCTCGTCCCGTCCGCTCATCCCGTCGTTTCGTCCGTTGCCGCGCCGATCGCCGGAGCCGGCCATGCTGCCGCCGTCCGGATTCGGCTGCTGTTGCTGCTGCTGCGATGCCTGGTCGCCGACGTGGCTCTGGCCGAGCTGCAGGCCCTGCGCGCCGAGCAGCTCGCGCAGCCGCGGCAGGCTCTGTTCGAGCGCCTCGCGCACCTGCGCATCGTGGGCATAGAAGCTGACGTGGGTCAGCGAGTCCTTCAGCTCCAGACGCAGCTCGACCGGGCCGAGCTGCGGCGGATTGACGCGCACGGTCGCCTGCGTGTCGCCGGTCTGCACGAGGTGCATCAGATGCTGGCCGAGCAGCGGTGCCCAGGCGCGCGGGTTGGCGACCGGCAGCGGGGCCTGCGGTGCCGGGACCGCCTGCGCGTCGCTGGCGGTCGCACCGCGCACGCCGGCCGGATTCAGGCCGGCATCGGCAGCGACCGGTGTCGTCGTGACCGAAGGCATCCCGGAAATCGAAGGCGACTGCCCGGCGTCGACCGGCGCGGCTTCCGCGGCCAGGACTTCCGCCAGCCCCGCCGCCACCGGCGCAGCCTGCACGGATGCTCCGGCTGCCGCCAGCGCCTGAGCGGCAATGCCGGACGCTGTGGCCTGTGACGCCGACGGATCACCGGCTGGCGCGGATCGGCGCATGGCGGCCGGCGACACCGTGATGATCGGCGCAGCACCGGTGTCCTGCGGATCAGCAGCGCCCGGCAGCGGCCCGGCAATGTCGGTGGCCGGCGCCGGACTGTCGGCACGGATGCTTGCGGCAGCCACAGACGACACTTCAACCGCGCCGGCTGATGGCGTGGACGCCGGAGTTGTCGCAGGCGCTGCAGCCGCCGAGGGCGCGGTGGAAGCCGCCGGCATTCCGAGCATCGAGACTGCGGCGGTTTCCGGCTCCGTTCCTCCCGACGCCTGCACATCCGGCATCGATGCAG
>NZ_DAOLKE010000020.1:5999-22480 GCF_035331805.1 Plasticicumulans sp.
GCTGGCTGCTGCTGCGGCGGCGGTGGAATCAGACCGAGTTCGACGAGCGCCTCGGCAGCGGCCCGGGTCCGCGGATCACCGGCGGTATCCGGGCTGCCGGACAGGAGATCGTCCTTGCCGGCCGTGTCGTCATCGACCGGCTCGCCGGCATCGGTGGACGCTCCAGCCAGGGGCGCTTCGACCGGCTCCGTTTCCTCGACGGCATCCACGGCCGGATCGGCTGCGGCCTTGGCGCCGGCCTCGCGATCCGTACGTCCGGCCGGCTGCACTGCGACAGACGGTGCGGCTTCGGCCTTCGTCTCCTGGGCGTGGCCATCACCGGAGCCGGCCGTATCCGGCTGCGGCATCGGGCGCCGCGCATCGGCGAGCGCACGGCCGAAGCTCATGCCGGCATCGACGGAGGTCGTCGTTGCCGGGCTGGATGGCAGCGCGGCCCCCCCCGTGGCGGGGGCCGGGCTCAGCAGATCGAGGGTGACGGGCATCGGGATGCTCCGGGCGCCGGACGGGCGGCGCGGTCACGGACGGAACGGGACGGAAAGGGGCAGGTCGGGACCGGGTCAGTGCGGGCGGCGCGTGCTGCGGTGGCGCGCAGCGGCGAACTCGTCGGTCGCCGCCTGTTCGCGCCGGTCCTCGACGCGGCGCTGCTCGCTGCGACAGCGCTCGACGACGCTCTCCAGCGCCTGCGTGCGCGCCCGGGTCGCCAGCCAGCGCTTGTGCAGCTGCTGGATCTCGATCTCGTACTGTTCGAGCTGGCGGCAGGTCTGCTCGACGCTGTGATCGAGTCCGGCGATGAAGGCGTGGTAGTCCTGCACGCGCCGCGCCGACAGGCCCGAGCGGCCGTCGTCGTGGAAGCGCGTCAGGTATTCGGCGCGGAACTGCCGCAGCTGTTCGAGCCGCGCCTTCGCCTCGTCGCGCCGCCCGACGATGGTGCGGTACAGCCGGGCGGCCTCGTCCTCGCGCTCGTGGGCGAGATCGACGGCCGGGCGCAGCTGGCGGATACGGTCGTGCATCGTGGTTCCCCTCGCGGACGCAGGCCCCTGCGCCCGCACTGGATCAGGATTCGCCGAGCACGGCGGCGAGCTGTGCCAGACCATCGGCATAGCGCACCTGCTCGTCCATCCCCTGCATCAGGAATTCACGCAGCCGCGGGTACAGCGCGATCGCCTGGTCGACGGCCGGATTCGAGCCGCGGGTGTAGGCGCCGACGCTGATCAGGTCGCGGTGCTGCATGTAGTTGGCCCACAGCTCCTTGAAACGGCGCGCCAGCCGGTACTGGCGCGCGTCCGTGACCTGCGGCATCACGCGCGAGATCGAGGCCTCGATGTCGATCGCCGGGTACTGGCCGCCCTCGGCCAGCCGGCGCGACAGCACGATGTGGCCGTCGAGGATGCCGCGCGCGGCATCGGCGATCGGGTCGTTGGTGTCGTCGCCCTCGGCGAGCACGGTGTAGATCGCGGTGATCGAACCGCCGGCCTCGTCGTTGCCGGCGCGCTCGACCAGCGCCGGCAGCTTCGCGAACACCGACGGCGGATAGCCCTTGGTCGCCGGCGGCTCGCCGATCGCGAGCGCGATCTCGCGCTGCGCCTGCGCGTAGCGGGTCAGCGAATCCATCAGCAGCAGCACCTGCCGGCCCTGGTCGCGGAAGTACTCGGCGATGCGCGTCGCGAGGTTGGCGCCCTGCAGGCGCTTGAGCGGCGGATCGTCGGCCGGCGCGGCGACGACGACGGCGCGCGCCAGCCCCTCGGCGCCGAGAATCTCCTGGATGAACTCCTGCACCTCGCGACCGCGCTCGCCGATCAGGCCGACGACGATGACGTCGGCCTCGGTGAAGCGCGTCATCATGCCGAGCAGCACCGACTTGCCGACGCCGGTGCCGGCAAAGAGTCCCAGGCGCTGACCGCGGCCGACGGTCAGCAGCGCGTTGATCGCGCGCACGCCGACATCGAGCGGCTCGCGGATCGGCCGGCGTTCGAGCGGATGCAGGCGACGGCCGGCGAGCGGCTGCGGACGCACGTCGAGCGGCGCCGGCCAGCCGTCGAGCATGCGGCCGTTGCCATCGAGCACGCGCCCGAGCAGCCCGTCGCCGAGCGGCACGCGACTGCCGCCGCCGCTCGGCACGACGCGCGCATACGGCGCCAGACCGTGGATGTCGCCGGCCGGCATCAGGAACACGCGATCCTCGGCGAAGCCGACCACCTCGGCCTCGACCGGCTCGCCGTGGCCGGGGCTGACGACGCGGCAGTGCGCACCGATCGGCGCGACGCAGCCGACGGCTTCGAGCGTGAGCCCCACCAGCCGCGTCAGCCTTCCTTCGACCACCGGTGCCGGCACGTGCACGAGCCGCTCGCGACGCTGGCGCAGGCGCGAGACCAGCGCCGAACGATCCGGCGCTTCGGCCCCGGTGTCGGGGCCGGCTGCGGGATCGGCCACGGCATGCGCGGCGGCTGGCGCCACGTCCGCCCCGACCGGGGATTCGTCCGCTGCCGGCAGCTCGACGGCGTCCATCAGTGATCCTCCTCGCGCTCGCCGCCGAGCAGCGCGACGATCGCGGTGTTCAGCCGGGCCTCGACGGTCGCATCGATGCGCGAATGCCCGGATTCGAGCCGGCAGCCGCCGCGGCTCAGCGTGCCGTCCTCGACGATCTGCCAGCCGCCGGCGACGGTGCCGAGCTCGCGGATCAGCGCCGCGTCTTCCGGATGCAGGTGCAGCAGCACCTGGCGTTCGGTGACCGGCAGCAGCGGAATGGTTTCGCGGATGGTCGCGACGATCTCGCCGGGCGCGGTCTTCAGTTCGCGGCGGATCAGCTGGCGCGCCAGCGCCACGACCAGCGCCAGCAGCTCCTGTTCGAGCGCGGCATCGAGCGCGGCGAGCGGCGCGGCGAGTTCGTTCATCGCGGTTTCGAGCAGCGCGCGGCGCGCGGCGATGTCGGCCGCCCCGGCTTCCAGCCCCTCGCGATGCCCGTGCTCGCGGCCTTCCTCGCGCCCGGCGGCGAGCCCCTCGCGGTGACCGGACTCGTAGCCGCCGGCGTAGCCGGTCTCGCGTCCGGCGACCGAGCCGTCGGCGTACCCGGCGGCGCGGCCCTCGACGAAGCCGGCATCGCGGCCCTCGGCGTGGCCTTCGGCGTAACCCTTGGCGCGGCCCTCGGCGCGGCCGGCGGCATAGCCTTCCTCGCGCGCGGCACGCTCGATCGCCTCGATCTCCTCCAGCGTCGGCAGCCGCGGCATCGGGATCGACGGCTCCGGCTCCGGCAGCGGGGCGCCGGCCGCCTTGCCGGGCGGTGCGGCCACCGGTTCGGGCGCGGCCTCGGGCTGGGCCTTGTCGAAGCCGGGGAACTGCCAGCGCGGCAGGTCACGTCCGGCCTGCCGGGGAATGATCCGGTCAGACATAGCCACCACCGCCACTGCCGAGGTTGAGGTCGCCGGCTTCGGCCATGCGCTTGGCGATCGTCATGATGTCCTTCTGCGCGGCCTCGACATCGGCGAGGCGCACCGGCCCCATCGATTCGAGGTCGTCGCGCATCATCTCGGCGGCGCGCTTGGACATGTTGCGCAGGATCTTCTCGCGGATCGTCTCGTCGGCGCCGCGCATCGCGACGATCAGGGTTTCCGAGGACACCTCGCGCAGCAGGTTCTGGATGCCGCGGTCGTCGGCGTTGAGCAGGTGCTCGAACACGACCATCAGATCCTCGATGCGCAGCGCCAGCGACTCGTCCATGCCCTTGATCTTGTCCATCAGCGGCGTGCTGATGCCGGTGTCGATGGCGTTGAGGATTTCGGCGGCGCGCTTCGGACCGCCGACCTTGAAGCTGCTGGCGGCGTTGATGTTGCGCATCACCTGCTTCTCGATGACCTCGTTCAGCTCGCCGATCGCCGCGGTCGGCACCGAGTCGAGCGTCGCGACGCGGATCAGCACGTCGTGGCGCAGCGTCTCGGGCAGCAGCGCCAGCACCTCGGCGGCCTGCGCCGATTCGAGGTAGGACAGCACCAGCGCGATGATCTGCGGATGCTCGCGGCGCAGGCCGGCCGCAACCGCCTGCGCCTCCATCCACTTCAGCGCCTCGACGCCGGTGGCGCCGGCCTCGTTGAGGATGCGGTCCATGACGTTCTTGGCCTTGTCACGGCCGAGGGCGCGCGTCAGCACGTTCTTCATGAAGTCGCGGCTGTCGATGACGAGGGCGTTCTGGTTGACGAGTTCGTTGTTGAACTCGGCGACGACCGTCGACACCGCATCGCGCCCGACCGAGGACAGGCTCGCCATCGAGGCGCCGATGCGGTGCAGCTCGCGCGGATCGAACTGCTTGAGCAGCTCGGCGGCGTACTCCTCGCCGAGCGCCATCATCAGCACCGCGACGCGGTCCGGGCCGCTCAGGGCTTCACCGGCCATTTCACTCATGGTTCAGGCCTCCTCCTCTTCCTGCGACGCCAGCAGTGCCATGCCCTCGCCGGGCTGACGGTTCATCCACGTGCGCAGCACGCTGACGGCGCGGCGCGGGTCCTCGGCCACCAGCCGGCGGGCGATGTCGAGTCGTTCTTCGAGCCGCTCGATGGCCTCGGCGTCATCGGGCTGCGGCAGCGGCACCGGCGCCTTGCCGTTGCCGTTGCCGTGATGCCCGTCGGCCTGCGCCAGCGCCTGGCCGGCGGCCGACAGCTGCACGGCATCGGCATCCTCGTCGCCGCCGGCAGCGGCCTCATCGCCGCTCGCCTCGCCGCCTTCGGCAGGCACCAGTGCCTTGCCGCCGGCATCGGTGGTCGCGAGCGCCGTGCCCGGTCCGGTTTCGGTGGCGGCCGGGGCCGCGAGCGCAGCGGCGGCCGCCGGTTCCGGTGCCGGCAGCGCCGGCGGCGGAGGCAGCAGGCGGCGCACGACCGGTCGCACGACGACGAGCAGGAACACGATCGCGACGATGGCGACCAGGCTCCACTTGACGAGTTCGATGAACCAGTCCTGACGCCAGAACGGCAGCAGGTTCGGATCGAAGGGAGTGGTCGCGAAGGTCGCGTTCATGACGTTCACCGTGTCGCCCCGCTGGGCGTCGAATCCCACCGCTTCGCGCACGAGCGCGGTGATGCGGTCGATGTCCTCCTGCGGCCACGAAACCCGCTCGACCGAGCCTTCGGGCCGCACCGTGATGCGGTCATCGAGCACGACCGCGACCGACACGCGCCGCACGCGCCCCGGTGCAGCGGTGATGTGACTGACGCGCTTGTCGAGCTCGTAGTTGCGCGTGCTCTGGCTGCGCGTGCGCATCGGGCGGCTGCCGTCGGCGGCGCGCTGCGCGTCGCTCTGCTGGGCGCCGGCCGCGGCAGCGGCCTGGCCCTGCGGCCCGATCTGGCCGTTGCCGGTCTGGCCACCGCCGGGCTGCGGCGCATTCGGATTGTTCGGATCGGCCTGCGCGGCCGGCGCGCCGGCGGCCTGCTCGGGCGCGGTCGCGACCCCGGGCGGCTGGTTCGACAGCGCACCGGGAATGCCCATCGGCTGCGGGCGGTTGTTGTTCTCCTCGATCAGCTCCTCGCTGCGCACCATGCCGCGCTCGCGCTTCGGATCGAAGGATTCGGAGGTCTCCTCCAGCTGCGAGAAGTCCAGATCGAGCGCCACCTGCGCGCGCATCTTGTTGGCGCCGAGGATCGGCGTCAGCAGGTCCTCGATGCGGCGCGTGTAGTTCGATTCCAGCCGCTGCTGGTATTCCATCTGGTCGAGGTTCAGGCCCGGCGTGCCGCCGGCCGGGCGCGTCAGCAGGTTGCCGGCCTGATCGACGACCGAGACCTGCGAGGGCGTCAGCCGCGGCACGCTCGAGGACACGAGGTGCACGATCGCCGCGACCTGGCCGGCGTCGATCGCCCGCCCCGGCTGCAGCTGCACCAGCACCGAGGCGGTCGGCTGCTGCTTGTTGCGCACGAACACCGTGTCCTTCGGCAGCGCCAGATGCACGCGGGCGTTGGCGACGGCGCCGATGCTCATGATCGAGCGCGCCAGCTCGCCCTCGAGCGCGTGCTGGTAGCGGGCGTTCTCCATGAACTGGCTGGTGCCGAAGCCCGACTGCTGCTCGAAGGTGTCGAAGCCGCCGGTCGTGCCGCGCGGCAGGCCCTGCGCGGCGAGCTTCAGGCGCAGCTCGGCGACGCGATCGGCCGGCACGTTCAGCGTGCCGGTCTGGCGATCGACGCGCACCGGCACCTGCATCTTGTTCAGGGCTTCCATGATCTGGCCGGCGTCGGCCTCGGCCAGACCGTGGTACAGCGGCTGGAAATCGGGGCGGCCGGCCGACAGCGCCACGGCCACGATGGTCGCGAGCAGCAGCACGCCGAGCGCGATCGCGCCGTACATCCACGGCCCCGGCGTGCGCACGCGCACCAGCCAGTCGCGCCAGCCGGCGCGCGCCGGCGCGGCATCGGCGGTGTCCGTGGCAGTGGCGAGCGAGGTGTCTTCGGTCACGACGGTGTTCCTCGGTATTCCTCAAGGCGCTCCTGACAGGGAATCCGCCGGCTCAGAGCGGCATGTTCAGGATGTCCTGATAGGCGGCGACCAGCTTGTTGCGCACCTGCAGCGCCGACTGGAAGCTCAGCCGCGACTGCTGCATCGCGATCATCACGTCGGGCAGGTCGGCGCCCTCCTCGCCGAGCTCGAAGGCCCGCGCCATGCGCGAGGCCTGCTGCTGGCGGGCGTCGACGCGATCGAGCGCGCCCTTGAGCAGGCTGGCGAAATCGGCATCGCCGGCACCGGCTTCAGGACCGGCAGCGGCTCCGGCGTCGGTGGCGGCAGCGCGCAGGGCGGCGATCGAGGCGTTCAGCGGGGACAGGGTCATGAGCTTCGGTCTCCTGGATTCGGTATCAGGCCGGATCAGGCCGGGTCGTGTCGGGCGTACGCGGGCGGGGCGCGGCCGGTTCAGGCCACGCGCTGGCCGCCGGCAGGCGGGCCGTTGCCGGCGGCAGCGGCGGGGATCCCGGCCTCCGCGGCCGGGTCACGGGGAAGATCGAGCGCCGGCAGACGCAGCGTCAGCCGGCCATCGGCCGGATCACCGCTCAGCTCGGCGGCGTGGGCCTGGGCAACGATGCGCGCGACCCGCGCGGCGAGCGGATCACGACGGGCGGGCTGGGCACCCGGCGCGTGGCGCCGGCAGTCGAGCTGCGGGCGTCCGTCGGCACCGGCGTGGAAGCCGAGCTGCAGGCGCACGCCGTGCGCGAGCCAGGGCTCGGCCAGCGTCTGCAGCATCGCGACGAAGGCTTCGGGGTGGACGAGAACCTCGGCTTCGGCCGGCAGCGTACTGTCGACGGCGAGCGTCGCGCCGGTGGCACCGAGCTGCGGCAGCAGCGCATCGATGCAGCGCCCGATCAGCACCGCGGCCGGCAGCGGCCGGCGCTCCAGCCCGCCGCCGCGCACGCAGATCAGCAGGTTGCGCACGGTGACTTCGAGCTGCTGCAGGCGTTCGAGCAGTTCGTCCTCGGCGCGCGGCAGCGCGTCGCCGGCCGACAGCATCGACGGGTCCGGGGTTTCGATGCGCTCGGCCAGGTGGGCCATCAGGTCGCCGAGCCGGCGCAGCCGCTGCAGGCGTTCGCTGCGCCGCTGCTCGAACTCGTCGCAGGCGTCCCCTGCGGGCACGCCCGGCGACGGAATCCGGCTCTGGCCGTCCACGGGACGGTCGGCTTCGAGCGGATGACGGGTCGGGTTCATTTCGGCACCTCGGTGCGGCTACTCAAACGGGCGGTTTCCCGTCCACGCTGGTAGCTCAGCAAGTCCTGTGCCTACTATGAATCTCCTTTATATTCAGTAATTTGAATTGTAAACCGATGATGGCGCCGGATTTTCGACGGCGATGCAGGCGCCGCCGGCAGTCAAAACTCCGGCGCGAGCAGCAGCTCCGCAAGCTCCGCCAGCGTCCCGACGCGCGCCTGCGCCGCAGCCGCCGCCAGCCGGGCCGGATCGCCATAGCCCCAGCCGGCCGCGATGAAGGCGAGATCGTTGGCCGCAGCAGCGGCGGCGTCTTCAGGCGTGTCGCCGATGTAGACGCAATCGGCCGCGGCCAGTCCGTGCCGGGCCAGCACGACCGCCAGTGCCGCCGCCTTGTCGGCGACCGGCGGCTCGAAGGCATCGAGCGCGTACACGGCCTCGAAGCGCGGCCCCAGACCGAAGTGATCGAGGATCAGCCGGGTCGGCGTCAGGCGCTTGTTGGTGACGACGAACAGCCGCCGGCCCGCATCGGCCAGCCTCCCGACCACGGCTTCAAGGCCCGGATAGGCGACGGTCGCGCGCCAGCCGCCGCCGTCGTAGGCATCACGGAATGCCGAGGCGAGCCGGTCGAGCGTCGGCGCATCGGCCTCGCCGCCGAGCAGGCGCGTCAGCGTCGGGCGCAGCGGCGGTCCGATCAGCCGGGCATCGAGGGCGACGGCCGGCTCGATGCCGCAGGCCGCGAACGCGAGCCGGAAGCTTTCGAGGATGCTCGGGGCCGAATCGACCAGCGTGCCGTCGAGGTCGAACAGCAGCACCGACGGCAGTGCAGCACCGGCAGCACCGGCAGTACGGAAGGTTTCGGGAACGGGTTCGCTCATTCGTCGTCGGCGGCCTTGATGCCGTACTTGCGGATTTTCTCGACCAGCGTCGTGCGCCGCATCTTCAGCAGGCTGGCAGCGTGCGCGACGACGCCGTTGGACTCCTCGAGCGCACTGACGATCAGCTGCGTCTCCAGATCGGACAGATACTGCTTGAGATCGAGCCCGCCGGCCGGCAGGTGCAGGTTGCGCCCCGCTGCCGGAGGCACCGCGCCCTCGGCATCCTCGGCCAGCGCCGCATGACTGTCGGCCGGCTCGTGGATTTCGGTCTCGGCGCCGATCTGGTACTTCGGCGGCAGGTCGGGGACTTCGACGGCACCGCCGCCGCCCTGCAGGATCGCCAGGCGTTCGATCAGGTTCGCGAGTTCGCGGACGTTGCCCGGCCACGGATAGCGGCCGAGGCAGCGCAGCGCCGCCGGCGTCAGCGTCATGCGGCTGCCGGACTGGTTCTCCTGGCGGCGCAGCAGGTCGTCGATCAGCTGCGGCAGGTCGCCGATGCGCTCGCGCAGCGGCGGCATCTCGATCGGGAAGACGTTCAGCCGGTAGTACAGGTCCTCGCGGAAGGCGCCGCTGGCGATCTGCTCCTCAAGCTTGCGGTGCGTGGCCGCGACGATGCGCACGTCGGCCTCGATCGCCTTGT
Source organism: Plasticicumulans sp. (assembly GCF_035331805.1). Lineage (NCBI taxonomy): Bacteria > Pseudomonadati > Pseudomonadota > Gammaproteobacteria > Candidatus Competibacteraceae > Plasticicumulans > Plasticicumulans sp. The sequence goes on from NZ_DAOLKE010000020.1 coordinate 15,177, forward strand.
TGCTGCCGACGCGCTCGAAGGTGCGCTCCTGCAGCACGCGCAGCAGCTTGACCTGCATCGGCATCGGCATGTCGCCGATCTCGTCGAGGAACAGCGTGCCGCCCTCGGCAAGCTCGAAACGCCCGCGCCGCGCCGTGATCGCGCCGGTGAAGGCGCCCTTCTCGTGGCCGAACAGCTCGCTTTCCAGCAGGTTCTCGGGGATCGCGCCGCAGTTGACCGGCACGAACGGCCCCTTCTGGCGCGCCGAGAAGTAATGCAGGTTGCGCGCGACGACCTCCTTGCCGGTGCCGGACTCGCCGAGGATCAGCACCGTGGCATCGGAGGGTGCGACGCGCTCGATCAGCTTGCGCACCGCGACGATGGCCGGGCTCGACCCGACCAGCGCGCGGAAGAGCTCGGCATGGCGGCGGTTCAGCGGCCCGATCTGGCCGCTGGCCTGCGCCTGGCGGTATTCGGCGAGCTGCGACTGCAGCGCCGACAGCGAGGCATGCCGGAACGGCCGCAGGATCGTGAACACGCCCGGCACGAGACTGCAGGCGCCGGGCATGCCGGCTTCCTCGGTGATCAGCACCAGCGGCACCTGTGGCAGGGCATTGCGCAGCTCGCGCAGCAGGCTGCCGTCGGCCTCGGCATTGCTGCCCTGACCGACGAAGACCACCTCGTATGCCGGCCGGCCGCCGAGTGCCTCGCGCAGCTGGCTGCGTCCCAGCTGCAGGATCTGTACGCCTTCCTCCATGAATTCGAGCACGCCACGCAGTTCGCGGGCGCGCTCGCGCGCGTCGTCGAGGATCAGTACGGGCTTGTCCATTGCAGACCGGACTCGGTGTTTCGACGGGGGGGATCGCGGGCCAGGACTGGTCCGGCGAGCCCACAACCATAGTTGGGGATATCGCCCGGTCAACGCCCCGAAGGACGCCGTTCGCGACCGAGCCGACGGCGGTGGAGCAGGAAGATCAGGCGTTCGAGTGCATCGCGCAGCGTCGGATCGGTGCTGGCGAAGTCAACGCGGACCTGGTCGCCGTCGACCTGCGCATTTCCGCTCAGGCACAGCGGCAGCGGATAGCGCAGATCGAGGTGGAGTTCGACGGCGACCGGACCAGGCGACGGAATTTCGTCACTTTGCCACAGCACGGTTTCGGCGGACAGCCTCACCTTATGAAGGGGCGGCAGATTTTCGGCGCGAATCAGTAATCTGCCGAGCAGTTCGAGTACCAGATCGAGCTTGCGCTCCAGCCGCAGCAGTTCGCCGCCACGTTCGCCGCCGCCGGCAGCGGCGACATCATCGGTCGCCTCGCCGGGGCCGAGCGCCAGCGTCAGCAGCGAACGCAGCACCTCGCGCGCGGCCTCGGTCTCCTGCCGGGCCATTTCGGGACCGGGCAGTTCCGGCAGCGCCCGCCACGCCAGCGGCAGCAACGCCTCGTGATACAGCCCCTCGCCCGCTTCCATGCTCAGGCTCCGCCGTAGGCGCGTCTGGCGTGACCGGCCGCCATCAGGCCGCGCAGCGCCTGGCCGGCTTCGTCGCGGGACTCGCCGACCAGCCGGGCCGTGCGCTGGTCGCTGGCGAGCACGGCCTCGATGAAGGCGAGCACGGCGGCCGGATCGACCGCGGCCGGTGCCGGCAGCAGCCGGGCGAGCGCCGGCTTGCGCCCGGCCTCGGCCTCGGCCAGCGACGACCAGTCCTGTGCCTCGGCGTGACGCAGCATGGTCTCGGTGGCGGCGAGCACGCCGGCGGCCTGCGCGTGCCAGTCCACGGGGTTCACGCGGCGTCGGCGATGCCGTCCCAGCCTTCCTTGACCTGGCGCAGCAGCGTCGCCGCCTCGTCGAGCATGCCGGCATCGGCTTCGAGGTTGGCCTGCAGCAGCCGGCGTTCGAGGTATTCGTACAGCGCATCGAGATTGGTCGCGATCTCGCCGCCGGCCTCGAAGTTCAGGCTGCCGCGCAGGCCGGCCACGATGTCGAGCGCCTTGCCGATGGCCAGGCCGCGCGCAGCGACATCGCCGGCTTCCAGCGCCCGGCGCGCATGGGCGATGCGCTCAAGGCCGGCGTCGAGCAGCAGCTGGATCAGCCGGTGCGGCGAGGCATCTTCCACGGCACTGACGGTACCGATGCGGTTGTACTGCGCGAGTGCCTGCTGGGCGGGGGTCATGTCGGGTTCCTCTGGAGTACGTCCCGCGCGTGCCGGCGGGGCCGTGGGTGGATTGGCGCGGCCGCAGCCGGGCCGGTGTGATCGCCTGCGAACACCGCATCCGTCAGTTCGAACTGCTGGAACTGCTGCCGGAGTTGGTCATTGCATTCAGTTGCGAGGTCAGGAAGTCGCTGGTCGCCTTCAGGCTCGCCATCACCGAGTCGAGCCGCGTGAACTGCGTGCGGTAGCGGGTTTCGAGTTCGGTCATGCGGTCGTCGAGGGCGGTACGCTGCTTCGCGATGCGCGCGCTCTCGTCACTGAGACCGCTGCTGCGCCGCCCGATCGTGCCGTCATCGGCGAGCACGTCATCGAGCAGGGACTTGAGCTGGTCCCCGAGCCCGCGCTTGAAGTCGACGCTGCCGCGCGCGCCGGTGCCGGCCCCGGAGATCAGCAGCCGCAGCCCGTCGGCATCGCCGCTTGCGGTCAGGATGCGGCCGCTGCCGGTGGCGGCAACGCCGCCGATGGTGCCGGCGACATCGGTGCCGGCCGTGGCCGTGCCGGTATCGAGGCCGAGCGCGGTTGCCGCCGAGCCGCTGGCGAGCGACACGGTCGAGGCCGCGCCGTAGCGGTTCGAGCGGATCTCGAAGTGATCGGTGTTCCAGCTCACGGTCACCGCGGCACCGGCGGTCTTCAGCGCCGAGGCACCGTTGATGCGGCTCTGCAGCTCGTGCGCGAGATCATCGGCACTCGCATAGCTGCCCTGGGTCAGCGTCAGCGCACCGGTGGCGGTGCCGTCGATGAGCAGGCTCAGGCCGTTGTTGGTGCCGTCGATGGTCAGCGGGAAACCCGGCGCCGTGACCGCGCCGGTCAGCAGGCCGCCGGCCGGCTCGGTAGTGATGTCCACCGCGTAGTTGCCGGTTTTGGTCGTCGAGGACGACACGACCACCGACACGCGGCTGTCGCTGGCCTTGCCGGTGGCACCGAACAGGCGGGCGACGGAATCGGCATTGCTGCTCAGGGCATCGGCGAGCGTGCTCGAATCAAAGCTCAGCGTGCCGTCCTTCTGGAAGGACACGCCGACGGCCTTCAGGCTCGACACACCGCCCAGGCCGGCGATCGAGGAAGTCATCAGGCCGCGCAGCCGCCCCATGACCGACAGCACCGAGGCATCGCCGATCAGCGGCCCGCCCTTCTTCGATTCACTGTCGAAGCTGGAGGCCGACTTCACGGCCGACACCACTTCGTTGTAGGCATCGACCAGACCCGACACCGCCTTGGCCGCGGCGCTGTCGTCGCGGGCAATGTCGACGGTGACCGGGCTGCTGGTCACGGTCCTGAGGTTCAGCGTCAGGCCCGACACCGCCGAGCCGACCAGATTCGTGCTGCTGGTCAGCGACAGGCCATCGAGCTTGAACTTGGCGTCCTGGGCACTGACGGTCTGCGTCAGATTCCTGCCGCTGCCGGCGGTCGCGGCCGGATCGAAGGCGAACTGCGACAGCCCGCCGGCATCGGTCGAATTGCCGTCGTTGTCGCTGACGCTGATCTTCAGCCCGTTCGCGGCCCCCGACTCGCTGCCCGAGAACACCAGGCGCTGGCCGCTGCCATCGCCGACGATGCTGGCCGTGACGCCGGCACCGGCGGCGTTGATCGCATCGCGGATGCCGGAGAGCGTGTTGTTGGTGGCATCGATGACGATGCTGGTCGAGGGCTTGGCGGCGTTCGGCGTGAAGGTGCTGCTGCCCGAGTTCCAGGTACCGAACGAGATCGTCAGCGTGCCGGTGCCGACGGTCTCGAATGCCGTGTTGAAGCTGGCACTTGCGAGCTTGTCGGCGCGCGCGAGCTGCGAGACCTCGACCGTGTAGCTGCCGGCGGCGGCGGTGCGCGCGGCGGTCACCGACAGCGCCGACGGATCGCTGACGGTCGCCGTCTTGGTCTGGAAGGTGTTCGGGCTCGCCAGCGTGCCGGCGGCGGTCTGCAGCTTGTCGAGCGCCGACGTGATCTTGCCGAGCGCCGAGATGCGCGCATCGTTCAGCGTGCTGGCGCTGTCGAGGCGCGCCGTCGGCGCCTTGCGTTCCGCCGCCATCAGCTGCGAGACGAGGTTGTTCACGTCGAGTCCGGAGCCGAGTCCGGGGGAGGATATGGCTGCCATGGCGCTTGTGCTCTCGGGCAAAGGTGACGGAAATCCGTCAGGCCTGGGCGTGTACGAGGTATCCCTCCTCCCCATCACGCAAGCGTCGTGCCAGCGCCAGGACTTCTTCGGACGGGATCTGGCGGATGACCTCGTTCTTCTCGGTATCCATGACCTTGACGACGGTCTCGCCGCTTTCCCTGTCGATGCTGAAATTCAGCGCGCGGTGCGACTCGGACAGATAGCGGTTGACGTCCTCGGTCGCGCGCTGCAGTTCGCGCTCGCGCTCCTCGACGCTGCCCTGCTGCTGCGGTTCGTTGCCGGCACGGCCGCGCACGTCACCGAGCGCGGCGATCGCCGCCACCGGATCGACCGGTGCGACCGCCTCCGGCGTCAGGTTCTGGGCCGCGCCCGGCGAGATCGCCTGTTGTACCGCGACGGCCGTCGCCGGCGGGCGCTCGATCGCGCCGCCAGCCGGCGGAATGCTCAAGGTCATGATCCACCTCCCGAAAGCCCAAAGGCCCGGGGGCGTACTCTCCGCCCCCGGGCCGTTTTCAACGGGCGCTCATGCGCCTCCTGTCAGCCGGTCTGAGCTTAGCGGAGCAGGCTCAGCACGCCCTGCGAGAGCTGGTTGGCCTGCGCGAGCATCGCGGTGCCGGCCTGCTGCAGGATCTGGTTCTTGCTGAGCGTGGCCGTTTCCGAGGCGAAGTCGGCATCCTGGATGCGCGAACGGGCGGCGGTCAGGTTCTCGGCGTTGGTCGAGAGCGTGTTCAGCGTCGAGCTGAAGCGGTTCTGCACGGCACCGAGCGTCGAGCGGTTCTCGTCGATCTGCTTGAGCGCGTTGTCAATCGCCGTCAGCGCCTTGTTGGCTCCGTCCACCGTCGAGATGTCGAGATCCTTCAGCGAGCTGCCGGTCTTGGTTTCGCCGTAGGTGCCGACACCGAGGCCGGAGTTCGCAACACCGGTGACGACGTTGGTCGTGCCGGCACCGACGTCGATCGCGCTCGCCGAGTGCAGCGTGTAGGTGCCGAAGGTGGTCGCCGCAGCGCCGACGCCGGTGCTGGCCGCGGTCACGCCCGTGAACGAGTGGATGATGTTGCGGCCATCCGCGGCTTCGAGGCGCACGCCGTTGGTGCCGTCGTCGATCGCGGAGACACCGGTGCGGCCCGAGATGGCGTTGATCGCGGTGATCGCCGCAGCGCGCGATGCCGCGGTGTCGGCCGTCGTCGAGAAGGTCGCAGTGGTCACGCCGTTGATCACCAGACGACCGGTGGTCGAGGCGCCGACCTGCGTGGTGCCGTTGACGCGCGTGGTGTTGGCGGTGGCCGTGACGCCGGTCTGCTCGCTGGCGCGGTTGATCGCCGCCACCTTGGCGATGGCGCTGCCGGCGCGCTGGGCGGTCGTGCCGGTCGAGGCGGTGTCATCCGAGGAGCGGGAAGCGCCGACCAGCACGCCGTTGAGGCTGAAGTCGCCACTGGCGAGCGCCGTGCCGTTGTTGCTGATCGTCGAAACCGTGGCTTCCTGGGTCTTGTAGGTGCCTGCCGTGAAACCGGCATTGGTGCCGAGCGCGTTGGTCGTGCCACCGGCGATGACGATGTCCTGGTCCGAGGACAGCGACACCGTACCCTGGTTGGTGCCGGCCGCCATGACGCCGGTGGCCGCGGAGGTGACGGTCACGAAGGAAGTCGTGATGTTGCGGCCGTCGGCAGCGACGAGCTGCACGCCACCGGTGTCGATGCCGGTATCGACGGCGGTCACGCCGGTGCGGGCCGAGATGGCGTTGATCGCCTCGACGACGTTCTTGCGCGTCAGCGCCGTATCGGTGCTGGTCGCAAAGGTCGCCGTGGTCACGCCGTTGATGAGGATCGCACCGGTCGCGCTGGCACCGGTCATGCTCGCGCCTTCAGCGATGTTCTTGTCGACGGTGGCGGTGACGCCGGTCTCGGAAGTCTTGGCGTTGATCGCCGCGGCCTTGGCGATCGAGCTGGCGGCATTGCCGCTGAACGAGGCGTGATCGCTGGACGCCACCGACGGACCGATCAGCACGCCGTTGATCGACAGATCACCGCTGGCGATCGCGTTCGCGGTCGACACCGAGCTGACCGACACGGCGTTGCTGACGCCGAGCTTGTCGGTGGTCGCACCGTTGAGCGAGACGTTGATGGTCTCGCCGACGTTGGCACCGACCTGGAAATTCGCACCCTTGAAGCTGCCATCGAGCAGATTGGTGCCGTTGAAGTTGGAAGCCTTGGCGGAGCGGTCGATTTCCTGCAGCAGCTGGCCGGCTTCCTGCTGCAGCGCGGCGCGGTCGGAATCGCTGTTCGTGGCGTTGGCCGACTGCACGGCCAGTTCACGCAGGCGCTGCAGGTTGTTGGTGATTTCACCAAGCGCGCCTTCGGCCGTCTGCGCCAGCGAGATGCCGTCGTTGGCGTTGCGCGTGGCCTGGTTGATGCCCTTGATCTGCGAGGTGAAGCGATCGGAAATCGCAAGGCCGGCGGCGTCGTCCTTGGCGCTGTTGATGCGCATGCCCGAGGACAGGCGCTGCAGCGAGGTCTGCAGGGCGTTCTGGGAGGCGTTCAGGTTGCGCTGGGCGTTCAGCGAGGGAATGTTGCTGTTGATGTACTGGGGCATGACTGCAATCCTCAGAAGAGCCGATGGCTACGACCCGGACGGGCCTTCCGGCGAGTGACCCGGAAGGGTCCGTGCCGCCTTGATTCCGGGTATCGGCGCTTCTCGGGAAATCTTTAGGCATCCCCGTTCGTGTCGGACTGTGGCATCGGAAAGGCCAGCCGCCATGCCCTTCCGGCATCGTCTCGGCACTCCATCAGCGTGTAGCCGGCCGGCGCTGCGGCAGCCGCGCCGAGCAGCAGGAACGGCCGGCAGCGCGCGATCACCTGCGTCGCACCGGCCAGCACCGCCGCAGCGTCGGTATCGGCACCGCTCACCAGCCAGTCGCAGTGCGGCAGCTTCAGGCCGTCGAGCGTCTGCTCACGCTGGCGCTGCGCGGCGAGCCACGCGGCCGGCGTCGCGGCCGTGACGGCCAGCGCCTCT
>NZ_DAOLKE010000021.1:0-22327 GCF_035331805.1 Plasticicumulans sp.
GTGTTACCCAGCAAGCCGAATCGCCGGCGCATGGGCAGGACTTCACCGGCAGGCAGCACCTCGTTGACCAGCCCCGCCGCCTGCGCGGCCGCGGCCCCGAACGGCTCGCCGAGCAGCAGCCACTCGGAGGCACGCGCGTGGCCGGCAAGCCGCGGCAGCAGCAGGCTGGAAGCCGCTTCCGGACAGAGGCCGAGGCTGACGAACGGCAGCTGGAAGCGGGCATCCTGCGCGGCGTAGACGAGATCGCAATGGCAGAGCAGCGTTGTGCCGATGCCGACCGCCACGCCGCAGACGGCCGCAACCAGCGGCTTCTCGCAGGCGACCAGGGCGCTCAGGAAACGGAACACCGGTGCATCGGTGTCGGCCGGCGGACCGGCCGCGAATTCGCCGAGATCATTGCCGGCCGTGAAGCAGTCCTCGCCGCCGGTGATCAGCAGCACACGCACGGCCGGGTCGTCCTGCGCGCCGAGGATCGCATCGGCGAGCGCGCCATACAGTTCGTTGGTCAGGGCGTTGCGCCGCCCGGGCCGATGCACGCGCAGGCAGAGCACGGCCTGTTCGCGGCTGATCCGGATTTCACCCTGCATGCCGATGCCCCCAGTGATCCGCTACCGGCACGAAGCTACGCCGAGCCCGGGTCCACGGCCAGTGCCGGGCCGGGTGATCGGGCATGAGTCCGCCCCCGGCCCTTGCGCTGTCCGGGGCGCTGCTGCAGGCGTTTCTGGCGACCCGCTACACGGCGCTGACGCCGTTCGGTCCGGTCGAGATCCGCATCGGCAAGCGGCATCCGGTCCTCGATCGCGAGCTGGCACGGTGCGGCCACGACCGCTGGGTATACATCGGTGCCTGCAATCCGCGGGCGCAGCTGCTCGATGATGCGCACAACCGCAGGCGGCACCTGCACTTCGGACGACTGCTCGCGCGGCTCGGGCGGCCGGGCTGGAGCGGCCACGGTCTGCCGGCCGATGCCGCCTGGCCGCCGGAGCCGGCCTGGCTGGTGCCGGGGCTGGATGCGGCACTCGCACACCGGCTTGCACTCCGCTACGGTCAGCTTGCATACGTCTGCGGCGACCGTGAAACGGTGGCCGAACTGCGCTGCAGCGGACTCAGCAGCCCCTGATCCCCAGCCAGCCGGCGCAAAGCAGGATCGCCAGACCGGCCAGGACTGCGATCCCGCCGAGCAGGCGGTAGTGCGCCGGCATGTGTTCACGCCAGGCCACCCGCAGCATCAGACAGCCGACCAGCAGCACCGAGCTGCCGAGCGACAGCATCAGGTAAGGCCAGAACCAGAAGACGGAGATGGATGGAAAGTCGATGGCACACCTCCCTGTGCAGATGATGTTGTTGTGGATGCCGGAGACTGGTCCGGCTCCGGAAATTTCGCTAGGATGGTAAGCATGCTTGACATCCGGATCAAGCATGCCTGCCCGGGTACGGCAGTAGCATGCCGCACCATGGGAACAACACTTGGACAACGCATCCGGGAAGCACGGGAGGCCAGGGGATGGTCACAGCTCAGGCTGGGCGAATCCGTCGGCGTCAGCCGTGCGGCCGTCTCGCAATGGGAAAGCGGGGAATCGAAGGGCTTGCGCCCCGAAAACCTCGTGGCGGCCGCACGTGCGCTCGCCGTCAACGTCGAGTGGCTGGTCACGGGAGTCGGCGCCATGCGCCCCGATGAACTCGCCGCCGGCGAAGGCCGCAGCGATTACCCGCTGATCGACTGGAGCACCGCAGCACGCTGGCCCGACATCGGCCGCAACGCCTACCGGGTCGGCGCCGAGGAATGGCTGCCGTCGCCGGTGCCGCTCGGACCCGCCGCGTTCGTGCTGCGCGTGCGCGGCTGCAGCATGGCGCCCCGCCTGCTCGAAGGCGAACTCGTCTACATCGACCCTGACCGGCCGCCGGTGCATGGCGGCATCGTGCTGGTGCTGCCGGGCGGCGCCACCGAACCGGTGCTGCGCGAGCTGATCGTCGAGGGCGACCGGCGGGTGCTGCGCGCCTCGAACCCCGACTGGCCCGATCCACTGCGCGCGCTGTCGGGGCTGGATACGCTGATCGGCAGCGTGGCCGCCCGGCTCGAACGCTTCTGATCCCTGCCGGTGAGCCCTGCCTGCCCGGTTGCGCGGCCACGTCCGGGTGTTCCGGCCCCGCGCCGGTCTGCCCCCGCCAAACCGGTGACGGCTTCCCGGCGATCCGGGGCCGTTCCCTGCCGGGCCTGACCTGTTCCCCCGCCGACCTGACCGGCTTCTCCACCCTGCCCTCCCCTGGCAGCGGCCTGCATGAATGAAAAAGGCGACGTCCCTAAACGGACGCCGCCCTCGCACGGATGGCAGCTGACGGGCTTCAGCCGCGATACCTGCTCATGATCAGCGTCGCGTTGGTGCCGCCGAACCCGAAGCTGTTCGACATCACCGTGTTCAGCCCGGCGTTGTCGATGCGTTCGAGCGCGATCGGCAGACCTTCGGCCTGCGGGTCCAGCCGCTCGATGTTGGCGGAGGCGGCGACGAAGTCGTGCTCCAGCATCAGCAGCGAATAGATCGCCTCGTTGACGCCGGCGGCCCCGAGCGCGTGCCCGGTCAGCGACTTCGTCGAGCTGATGTACGGCACGCGACCGCCGGCGAAGGTCTCGCGCACCGCATCGAGCTCGCGTGTGTCACCGAGCGGGGTCGAGGTGCCGTGGGCGTTGATGTAGTCGATCGGCGTCGGGCAGGTTGCCATCGCCTGACGCATGCAGCGCACCGCGCCCTCGCCGGACGGGGCGACCATGTCGTAGCCGTCGGAAGTCGCACCGTAGCCGGTGATCTCGGCGTAGATTTTCGCGCCGCGTGCCAGTGCGTGATCGAGGGCTTCGAGCACGACGACACCACCGCCGCCGGAGATCACGAACCCGTCACGATCGGCATCGTAGGCGCGCGAGGCGCGCGTCGGCGTGTCGTTGTACTTCGAGGACAGCGCGCCCATGGCGTCGAACAGCACGGTCATGTTCGCATGCACTTCCTCGCCGCCGCCGGCGAACATCACGTCCTGCTTGCCCCACTGGATCAGTTCGGCGGCATTGCCGATGCAGTGCGCGCTGGTCGCGCAGGCCGAGCTGATCGAATAGTTGACGCCGCGGATGCGAAACGGCGTTGCCAGGCACGCCGAGGTCGTGTTGCTCATCGTGCGCGTGACCATGTACGGCCCGACGCGGCGCACGCCCTTGGTGCGCAGCAGGTCGACGGCATCGACCTGGTGTTCCGGCGAGCCGCCGCCGGAGCCGACGATCAGGCCGGTGCGCTCGTTCGAGACCACTCCGGGCGGCAGGCCGGCATCCTCGATCGCCTCGCGCATCGCCAGGTAGTTGAACGCGGCCGCATCGCCCATGAAGCGCAGGACCTTGCGGTCGATCAGCGCCTCCTTCTCGATGCGGATCGGACCGTGGACCTGCGAGCGCAGGCCCAGCTCCCGGTAGCGCTCGCTGAACTCGATGCCGCTTCGGCCCTCGCGCAGCGCGGCGAGCACCTCGTGGCGGTTGACGCCGATGCTCGAAACGATACCGATGCCGGTGACGACGACGCGACGCATGGCAGCCCCCTCAGAAGCCGTCGGTGGAAGTGAACAGCCCGACCCGCAGATCCTTGCCGGAGTAGATCGGGCGGCCGTCGACCTCCATGACGGCATCGGCGATGCCCATGACCAGCTTGCGCAGGATCACGCGCTTCATGCTGATGCGATAGGTGATCACCTTCGCGCTCGGCAGCACCTGACCCGAGAACTTGACCTCGCCGCAGCCAAGCGCCCGGCCGCGGCCCGGTCCGCCCATCCAGCCGAGGTAAAAACCGACCAGCTGCCACATGGCATCGAGCCCCAGGCAGCCCGGCATGACCGGATCGCCGGTGAAGTGGCAGCCGAAGAACCAGAGGTCGGGGCGCACGTCGAGCTCGGCGATGATCTGGCCCTTGCCGAATTCGCCACCGTCCTCGGTGATGCTGAGGATGCGATCGACCATCAGCATCTGCGGCAGCGGCAGCTGGGCGTTGCCGGGGCCGAACAGCTCGCCGCGACCACAGGCGAGGAGTTCTTCGTAGGTGTAACTGTTCTGACGGGTGCTCACGGGAGATGGCGTTCTCTGGCAGGATCGGCCCGGGACACGTGTGCCACGGGCGTGACAAGGCGCGCGAGTATACCGGCTTTTCATCTGGTGCAGCCGCCGTTTGCACAGGTTTCCGGATGATGCGCAACGCCCGCAAGCGGCGCGGCCGCCCACCGGCGAAGCCTTCCGGATCAGCTACATACGCACATCATGGCGCCAGAGGTGCGTGCCGCCGACGCTGCCGTGCAGGCAGACGAGGTGCCGCCGCCACCGCTGCGGCGGCACCGCGGCAGCGATACGGCACCGGCACGACGCAAAATCCGGGCACCGGCGCTTGGCGCCGGCGTGGCGAGTCCGTATCGTCCTGCGGCCATGAACCCACCCTCGCCTCCCGACCGCAGCAGCTCCGACGACGACCACGGTTTCCCGAGTCCGGAAGCCACCGAATTCGCCTTCTACGCTGCCATCGAAGCCGCCGATCTCGACGGCATGCGCCGCGTCTGGGAGCCCGGCGAGGCCTGCACCTGCGTGCATCCGCTCGGGCCGCGCCTGCAGGGCCGGCCGCAGGTGCTCGAAGGCTGGAAGCGCATCTTCGGCAGCGGCACGCGCCTGCGCTTCACGATCGGCAGCGTGCGCGAGCTCGACGGCGGTGAACTGCGCGTGCGCCTCGTGCAGGAGCACATCACCGTGCTCGATGCCGACGAGCAGCCGGCGCAGCCGGTGCTGGCCACCAACGTCTACCGGCGCGGCAGCGACGGCCACTGGCGCATGGTGCTGCATCACGCCTCGCCCGGGCGCGCGATCGCCATCGGCGGACCGGGCGGGCGGCTGCACTAGCCGCGCCTCGCTTCCCGGTTCCGGCCTCATCCCGTGCGCACCCATCCGCCGCCCCGCCCGCTGCATCCGCGGCTGCTCGCCGAGCTCGAGCGCATCGGCCTGCGCGAGGCGCGCGGACCGGTGCCGGCAGCCCTCTGGCAGCGGCTGACCGAGGGCCTGAGCCGTCACTTCACGGCCTGGGACGAGGAACAGCGGCATTTCGACCACACCATCGAGCAGGTCTACGCCGAGCTCGCCCGGCTCGGTGCCAGTCCGGCGCTGCGCGCCGGCGCCGAGCGCAACACGCTGCTGACGGTGCTGAACTCGATCGCCGACGGCCTGTGCGTGCTCGATCGCAGCGGCTGCGCGACGCTGGTGAACCCGGCCGCCGTGCAGCTGCTCGGCCGGCCGCAGGAGGCGCTCGGCGGCCGGCCGCTGCTGCCGCTGCTGCTCGGCCCCGGGGTCGAGCCGCCCGACTACGCCGGCCTGCTCGCGCGCGGCGAAACCTGGCGTGACGAGGAGGCCCTGTTCGTGCGCGGCGACGGCGAGCGCATCCCGGTGGCGTGGTCGCTGACCCCGATCCTCGCCGGCGAGAATGGCGAGCCCGGCGGGGCGGTGCTGGTCTGTCGCGACGTGGCGCGCCAGCGCGAGCTGACGCGCAGCCTGTCGCACCGGGCCGCGCACGATCCGCTGACCGGCCTCGTCAACCGCAGCGAGTTCGAACAGCGCGTCGCGCAGCGCATCGACGACGGCCGCCCGCACGTGCTGATGTTCATGGACCTCGACCGCTTCAAGCAGGTCAACGACGGCGGCGGTCATGCCGCCGGCGATGCGCTGCTGCGCGGGCTCGCCATCGTGCTCGCGGCCCAGATCCGCGGCTCCGACACCCTCGCCCGGCTCGGGGGCGATGAATTCGCCGTGCTGCTCGACGGCTGTCCGGCCGCCCACGGCGAGCGCGTCGCCGAAAAAATGCTCGCGGCCGTGCGCGACTTCCGGCTCGACTGGCAGGGCCAGCAGTACGCGGTCGGCGTCAGCATCGGGCTTGCCGCGCTCGACGGCCGCTATCCGGGCACGGCCGAAGCCCTGGCCGGTGCCGATGCCGCCTGCTACGCGGCCAAGCTCGCCGGGCGCGACTGCTGGCGGCTGCACGCCCCCGAGGCCACGGTCGCGGCAGCGCCGGTGGCCGGCAGCGACTGGGGAACCCGGCTGCGTGCGGCGATCCATGACCGGCGCCTGGCGCTGTACGCGCAGCCGATCCGGCCCTTGACCGGCGGGGGCGCACCGGCGCCGGCCGATGCCGAGCTGTTCCTGCGCCTGCTCGATCCCGAACTCGGCGAGCTGCGCCCCGGAGCCTTCCTCGATGCGGCCGAGCGCCTGCAGCTCGCGGCGGCGCTGGATCGGGCCGCGCTCGGCATCGTGCTCGACACCCTGGCGACCCGCCCCGGCGATACGCACCGCTACGTGCTGAACCTCGGCAGCGCGAGCCTCGCCGATGATGAATATCTGCCGCACCTGCGCGCGCGCCTGGCGGCCACCGGGGTTGCCGCCGGCCGCCTCGCGTTCGACGTGAATGCCCGCGATGCGCTTGCCGGTCAGCCGGCGATCGGGACGACCATGGCCGGACTGCGGGCGCTCGGCTGCCGCGTGCTGATCGACGACGTCGGGCTCGGACTCGCGGCTCCGGCGGCGTGGCGGACGCTGCAGGCCGATGGCCTGAAGCTCGACGGCGCGCTGGTGCGCGCCCTGCCCGGGGGGCGCATCGAGCAGGGTTTCGTCGCGGCGATCGCGGCGCTGGGACAGGCGCTGGCGCTGCCGGTCATCGCCGAGTCGGTGGAGACGGCAGCACAGCTCGCCGCGCTGCAGGCGCTCGGCATCGGCCACGGCCAGGGCGAGGCGCTCGGCGCGCCGCAGCGCTGGGCCTGAAGGGCTGTCAGTTCAGCAACCGCTGCGACAGGCCGGCGAAGTCGATCGACGACAGCAGCGACTCGGCTTCGGCGTCTTCCTTGAGGTTGCTGCCGCTGACGCGCACCAGCACGCGCCGCCCGACCATCACCGACACTTCGAGATCGTCACCGTGGCGGCGGATCAGGCCGCGATTGTCGCCGATGCGGTACGGGCGCACGGCCGGGTCGCTGGCGAGCAGCTTCGGATCGGACAGCATCAGGTCCAGCCCGGCGATCAGCGGCGAATCGACGGCGACCTCGAGCGCGAGTTCCTCTTCCTCGCGGAAGTAGCGCCGGCTCAGCTGCACGCCGCTGCCACCGTCGGCAGCAGGCACGGTGATGGCGCGGACCTCGGCATCCTCGGCTTCCCAGCCAGCCGGCGCCGGCGGCAGCAGGTTGCGGTATTCGCCGGCGAGCTTCGCCTGCACGGCGCTGCTCGCGACGGCCAGCGCCTGCAGCGCCTCGGCGTACTGACCCTTGCGATACGCCGCCAGCCCGCGGCCGACGCGATCCTCGACTTCGTCCGCCTGTGCCAGCGGCAGCGCCGCGACCAGCACGGCCAGCAGCCAGCCCCGCCTTACGCCCTCGAACCCGCCCGTCGCCATCACCGGATCACCTGCCGAAATCTTCGTGCGGCATGGTTCCACAATGCCCGGCCTCGGGCAAACCTGCACCCGCTGCGTATTCCGCGATGCGGTGCGAAGGCTTAATGTACGGCCCCGCCGCAGCACCCCCTGCCCGTCCGGGGCGTGCCCGCCCGGCTTTCCACGATGACAGCGCCGGCCGTGACCGGCGAATCCACCACCAGGGAGCGCCTTCATGGCCGACAGCAACACGCCTCCGTTCAATCTCCCGAACGTCAACCTGCCCGACACGCAGAAGCTCGCGGAGAACCTCGGCAAGATCGCCGAGCGCAGCCAGAGCCTCGTGCAGGAGTTCGCGGCCCGCGACAACTTCCAGGTGCCGGACCCGGGCATCGTCGCCAAGTCGTTTCTGGAGCTGTCGCAGAAGCTGCTGGCCGATCCGGCGAAGATCATCGAAGCGCAGATGAACTTCTGGCAGGAATACCTGAACGTCGTGCAGGCGACGACGCGGCGCCTCGCCGGCGAGACCGTCGAACCGGTGGTCAAGCCCGCGCCCGATGACAAGCGCTTCAAGGACGAGGCCTGGGTCGAGAACGCGGTGTTCGACTTCATCAAGCAGAGCTACCTGCTCGCCGCGCGCACGATCCACAAGACCGCGACCGGCGTCGAGGGTCTCGACACCAAGACCGCGCAGCGCGTCGAGTTCTACACGCGCCAGTACATCGATGCCCTGGCGCCGACGAACTTCGCGCTGACCAACCCGCGCGTGGTCAAGGAAACCCTCGAATCCGGCGGCGAGAACCTCATCAAGGGCCTCGCGAACCTGCTGGAGGACCTCGATCGCGGCAAGGGCAAGCTGCGCGTGCGCATGACCGACCTCGAAGCCTTCGAGCCGGGCAAGAACGTCGCGGCGACGCCGGGCAAGGTCGTGTTCCAGACGCCGCTGATGCAGCTGATCCAGTACACGCCGACCACGGAAGAGGTCTATCAGAAGCCGCTGCTGATCGTGCCGCCGTGGATCAACAAGTACTACATCCTCGACCTCGGCCCGAAGAACTCCTTCATCAAGTGGGCGGTGGATCAGGGCTTCACGGTGTTCACGATCTCGTGGGTCAACCCCGACGAGACCCTCGCCGACAAGAACTTCGAGGACTACCTGAAGGAAGGCACGCTGGCCGCGCTCGACGCGATCCGCGAGGCCACCGGCGAGAAGGAGGTGGTCGCCGCCTCGTACTGCCTCGGCGGCACGCTGCTGATGTCGACGCTGGCGTATCTCGCCGCCAAGCGTGACAACCGCATCAAGGCCGCGACCTGCTTCACGACCATGCTCGACTTCAGCGAGCCGGGCGAGCTGGAGGTGTTCATCGACGAGGAACAGATCGAGCTGATCGAGAAGCACATGGAGGAGAAGGGCTATCTCGAAGGCACGGCGATGTCCGGCGTGTTCAACATGCTGCGCGCCAACGACCTGATCTGGTCGTTCGTCGTCAACAACTACCTCATGGGCAAGGACCCCATGGCCTTCGACCTGCTGTACTGGAACTCCGATTCGACCCGCATGCCGCGCAAGATGCACAGCTTCTACCTGCGCAACATGTACCTGAACAACAAGCTCAAGGATGCCGGCGGCATCACGCTGCTCGGCCAGCCGATCGATCTCGCCAAGATCAAGACGCCGGTGTTCTTCCTGTCCACCAAGGAAGACCACATCGCGCCGTGGACCTCGACCTACAAGGGCACGCAGCTGCTCGGCGGCCCGGTCAAGTTCGTGCTCGGCGGCTCCGGCCACATCGCCGGCGTCATCAATCCGGCGACCTCCAAGAAGTACGGCTTCCAGACCAACGACAAGCTGCCGCCGAACGCCGGCGACTGGCTGGCCGGGGCCGAGCAGCACGACGGCTCGTGGTGGAATCACTGGAAGACCTGGGTCGAGCCGATGGTCGGCGAGAAGGTGCCGGCGCGCCAGCCGGGCGGCGGCAAGCTCACGCCGATCGAGGATGCCCCGGGCTCCTTCGTGAAGGTGCGCATCTGATCCGCACGCACCGGTGAAACGGGGGCGGAGGACGTTCGCGTCCTCCGCCTTTTTGTTTTCCGCGCCGCACGCGCCTGCGGCCCGTCCACGCAAAGCCTCGCCCCACGTCCGCCATGCCAGCCCTCCTGCCGCTCGTCTGCACCGACCCCGCCCGTCACGCCGAGGCTGCCGGACTTGCCGCGCGCTACGGCCTGCCCGTGCTGGCGGACATCGACGCGCTGTACGGAACGTACTGGCTGCGGCTCGACGCGACCGGGCTCGCACTGCTCGGTCGCGGTGCGGACGCGCCCGGACCGGTGCAAGTCGACTGGACCGGCGGTGCGCTCGGACACCGGCTGCGCTTCGGCGGCGGCCGCGGCCAGCCGCTGGCGCGGGCGATCGGACTCAAGGGCGGCGCCTGTCCGGCGGTCGCCGACCTGACCGCCGGACTCGGGCGCGATGCCTGCGTGCTCGCCGCGCTCGGCTGCCGGGTGACGCTGGTCGAGCGCAGCCCGGTGGTGTGCGCGCTGCTCGATGACGGCATCGCCCGCGCCGCCGCCGACACCGGCATCGGTTCCTGGGTGCGCGAGCGCGTGCAGCTGGTCCACGCCGACGGCAGCGCCTGGCTGCAGGCAGCCGCGCAGCAAGCGCAGGCCGCGCCGGCGCAGCGGCCCGAGGTGATCTACCTCGACCCGATGTATCCGCACCGCGAACAGTCGGCGCTGGTGAAGAAGGAGATGCGCGCCTTCCGCGCCGTGGTCGGCGACGATCTGGATGCCGATGCGCTGCTCGCCCCGGCGCTGGCGGTCGCGCTGCGCCGCGTCGTCGTCAAGCGGCCGAAGGGCGCGCCGCCGCTGACCGGGCGGGCACCCTCGCATGTGATCGCAAGCCCGAACACGCGCTACGACGTGTACGTGACGCTCGCCGGCGCCTGAAGCCGGCGAGCGGATTTCAGCCGATGGCGCGCCGGGGCTGCGGATCGTCGCCGGCCAGCACCGCGGCGATCTGCGCGTGGCTGCGCCGGGCCAGCGCGTCACGGCCGATGCCGGCCGGCAGCGGCGCGAGGCAGCTCACCTCGGCCTCGATGCGCCGCTCGCCGAGCAGCCGCCACAGATGCGCGAGCAGTTCGTCGTCGCCGATGAAGGGCACGGCCGGATGCGTGCCGCCCCCGGCGACCGGATAGCGCAGCGCCAGCGCCTGCACCGGGCACTGCGCGCGCTCGGCCGCCTGCAGCAGCCGCGCATGGAAGCGGCGCACGCCGCGGCCGTCGGTCGAGGTGCCCTCGGGGAATACCAGCACGCGGCCGTCGTGGCGCTGCAGCCGCCAGACCAGTTCTGCAGCCGCCGCCTGCGCGCCGTCCCCGGCCCCGCGGCGGATGAAGGCCGTGCCGACACGCCGGCACAGCCAGCCGAACAGCGGCCAGCCGGCCACCTCGGACTTGGCGAGGAAATGCGTCGGACAGACCGCGGCGAGCACCATGATGTCGAGCCAGGACACATGGTTGGCCACGAACAGCGCCCGGCCGGCGAGCGGCGTGCCGTGACAGACGATGCGCACGCCGAGCAGCCGGCACAGCCGGCGGCTCCACCACACCATCGGCGCCGGAGACGGCACCCGCCCGGCGCCGCCCGGCAGGCAGGCGGCGATCGCGCAGCCGAGCCCGAGCAGCAGGATCAGCAGCGGCAGCCGCCAGGCCCGGCGCAGCACACGCATCAGCCCGGCCGCGCTCACTGCGGACGATCCAGGAAGTGGCGGGCGTAGCGGCGTTCGAGCTGCACGGTGTCGAGCAGGATGAACAGATCGGCGCAGCCGAAATCCGCATCGACGCAGGGCTCGCCGGCGATGCGTGCACCGACGCGCAGATAAGCCTTCAGCAGCGGCGGCAGCACGGCCCTGCCGCGCGCATCGAGATCACGCCGCGGCAGCGGCTGGCGCGGGCGCACGCGCAGCGTGTCTTCGGTCAGGTGCTGCGCGGCCAGCTCCGAGAACACGCGCTGCGCCATGTCCTCGGCGAGCGGCACGCTCGCACAGCCGATCAGATACCGGACCTCATGTTCGGCGACGAAACCGGCGATGCCGGCCCACAGCGTCGCGATCGTCGCGCCGTTGCGGTGCTCGCGGTGCACGCAGGTGCGGCCGATCTCGGCGATGCGTCCGGCGAGCCCGCGTACCGGCCCCAGCTCGAATTCCGTCTCCGAGTAGAACCCGCCGGCGGCGCGCGCCGCGGTATCGGTCAGCAGCCGCGTGCAGCCGATCAGCCGCCCGCCCGCCGTCTCGCGCACCAGCAGGTGCCGGCAGTGCGGATCGAAGGCGTCGTCGTCATGGCCGGGCAGCGTGTTGTGCAGGCGCGCGCCCATCTCCTCGACGAAGATCGCATGGCGCAGCCGCTGCGCTTCGCGCACTTCGGCCTCGCTCACGGCGAGCTGCACGCTCAGGCGTGGCGCGCGCCGGGCTTCGGCCAGCGGCGCGACGACGGCTTCGGTGGCGATGGATGGCGACGGGACGGGATGCGCAAGCATGGCGGCGGACTCCGCGGCGGCCTCTGGACGATGGCCGGCGAGTCTGGGCAGTGCTTCTTGCAGCCTGCTTGCGCTGCGGTTGCGCCCGTCTTGCAGGCGCATGACCCGGCGATGACGGGAACGCCCGGCCGGGTGCGCGGTCCTCACGCGGACGCTGCCGCGCGTTTCGCGCGGTTGCTATGATCCCCCGCCCACGCCCCAGCAGGACCGCCCCGCGCATGCCCACCCGCCTTCGTCGCCGCAGCAGCAGCTTCGGCTTCACGCTCATCGAGTCGCTCGCCGTGCTGATCATCCTGCTTGTGGCCGCCGCGCTGATCGTGCCGCGGGTCATGGAGCGGCCCGACGAGAAGCGCCAGCGCGCCGCGCGCGCCGAGATCCGCACGCTGCAGGAAGCCCTGAACCGCTACAAGAAGGACACCGGCCGCTACCCGGCGACCGCCGTCGGCCTCGAAGCCCTCGCGCACAAGCCGGCCGAGGCTGCCGAGTCGATGAACTGGCACGGCCCCTATCTGCCGCAGGTGCCGAAGGATCCGTGGAACCGTTTCTACCTGTATGCCAACCCCGGCCAGCACGGTCCGATCGACATCTACTCGCTCGGCGGCGACGGCCACCCGGGCGGTGAAGGCATCGACGCCGACATCGGCAACTGGAACCTCGACGAGCCGCGCTGAAGCCTGCGCGTGCCCCCGGCATCGGTCGTACAACGCGGCTTGCCGGGGCCGGCCTGCTGCCTCTATAAATCGCGGTCACGAATCCAGAATTCGGGCGGTCACCGGTGCCCCGGCGACCGAGGGGATCTTCAGGGGGTTTTCCGATGCATCACACCCGTCCGGTCCGCCGCCTGCTCGCGGCAGCGGCTCTCTGCGTGCTTGCGGCCTGCGCCAGCGTCGATCCGAAGCCGAGCGGCCCGTACGTGCGCCAGGGGCCGTTCCCGGCGCCCGAGAACCTGCGCGCGCCGGTCGAATTCTGGAAGCAGGTCTACGGCAGCTGGAGCCTCGGCCAGTACGCGCTGCACGACGAGCGCTATCTCGATCTGGTCTACGAGATCGTCGACCTGCCCGGCGGCGCGCGCGAGGGGCTGAGCACCGATGACAAGTCCGTGCTGCGCGCCCGTCGTGACGGCCTGCAGGCGCAGTTGCGCGAACTCGAACGCAAGCAGCTCGCCGGCGAATCGCTGAACGCCGATGAAAAGCGCCTGCGCGAGCGCATCGTCGCCAGCAGCGCCGGCGAGGCCGGCGTCATCGGTGCCGCCGAGCGGCTGCGCGCGCAGCGCGGCATCCGCGAGCGCTTCGCGCGCGGCCTGGAGATCGGCGCACGCTACGACCAGCGCTTCCGCGAGATCTTCCAGTCGGCCGGCGTCCCCGGGGACCTCGCCTACCTGCCGCACGTCGAATCCTCGTTCCAGGCCAGCGCCCGCTCCTCGGTCGGCGCCGCCGGCATCTTCCAGTTCATGCCCTCGACGGCGAAGAGCTACATGGTCGTGCACACGGCCACCGACGAGCGGCTCGATCCGCTGGTGGCCGCGCAGGGTGCGGCGCGCTATCTCGCCGATGCCTACAGCCGGCTCGGCGACTGGGGACTCGCGATCACCTCGTACAACCACGGCGTCGGCGGACTGGCCAAAGCGCGCAGCCTGCACGGTGCCGACATCGGCCGCATCGTCTGGGACTACGACGGCAAGGCCTTCGGCTTCGCGTCGCGCAACTTCTACGCGCAGTTCCTGGCCGCCCGCGAACTCGCCGGACGCACGGTCGTGACGCCGGCCCGCGGCATCCAGGTGCCGCGCGAGAACGTCGTGCTCGATCACCCGACTTCGGCGCCGCATCTGGCAAGCTACTACGGCCTGTCGGTCGAGCAGCTCTCGGCGCTGAACCCGGGCTGGTCGCCGGCCGCCCTCGGCGGCCGGGCGATGCTGCCGGCCGGCGCGACGGTCTGGGTGCCCGATCAGACGCTCGCGCGGCTGGCCGCCGCCGGTCAGCCGGCAACACCGGCCGAGCTGATCGCGATGGCCGACCCGCCGCGCACCGCCGCTGCTCCGGCCCGCAAGCGCGGCGTGCGCTGATGGCCTGATCCATCCGCCCCCGGCTTGTCTGAACCCGCGACGGCGCGCTCCCCCGCGCCGTCGCGCGTTTCCGGGCCCCGGCAGACCCGGCCTCATTCCCCGGAGGGCAGCACCGGCAGCAGCTCGCCGAGCCTCAGCACGGCTGCGAACTCGGCGCGCGCGCGCAGCGGCTGCGCGCTGTCCGGGCGCAGCATCGACACCAGATGGCCGATGTGCCCGTAGTCACGCGCGGCGCGCAGGATCGGCAGGCTGTCGTCGAGGAACAGCGTGCGCGGCGGGTCGTAGCCGATGCGCGCCTGCAGGCTGGCCCAGAATTTCGGGTGTTCCTTCGGCACGCCGAATTCGTGCGCGCTGACCAGCACGTCGAAATGCCCGCCGAGACCGGTCTTCTCGGCCTTCAGCGCCAGACTGTACGGATGGGCGTTGGTCGCGAGCACGACGCGCTTGCCGGCCTGGCGCAGCGCCGCGAGGAAATCGAGCGAATCCGGCAGGAAGCGGATCAGGTGCTCGACCTCGCGCTTCAGCTCGACCACGTCGACGGCGAGCGCCCGCGACCAGTGCTCGACGCAGTACCAGGCCAGCGTGCCCTCGACCTCGCGGTAGCGCGCCAGCAGTTCCTCGCGGGCCGCGGCCGGCTCACGGCCGTGCAGCGCGGCCCAGCGCGCCGGCAGGTGTTCGAGCCAGAAATGGTTGTCGAAACGCAGGTCGAGCAGCGTGCCGTCCATGTCGAGCAGCACGGTGTCGATGCGGGTCCACGGCGGGCTTGCCATCGGGTGCCTCCGGGGGCAGGCAGGGGGCGTCCGCCCGATTATGACGTGCGCAGCCCGCTTGTCGTCGTCGCGGCCGCGACCGACAATCGCCGCCATGCGCCCGCTCCCCGAAATCCTCGCGACCGAAACGGTCGCCCGCTCGCGTCTGTTCCGGGTCGAGAAGGTCGACCTGCGCTTCGCCAACGGTGTCGAGGTCGAATTCGAACGCGTGCCGAGCGGTGGTCACGGCTCGGTGCTGATCGTGCCGATGCTCGACGCCGACACCTGCCTGCTGGTGCGCGAATACGCCGCCGGCACGCACCGCTACGAACTCGGCTGCCCGAAGGGCGTCGTCGAGGCCGGCGAAGACCCGCTCGCCGCCGCCAACCGCGAGATCATGGAGGAAGTCGGCCACGGCGCGCGCCGGCTGACGCTGCTGCGCTCGGCGACCATCGCCCCCGGCTACTTCGCGCACGTCACGCACCTCGTGCTCGCCGAGGACCTCTATCCGGAAACCCGCCCCGGCGACGAGCCCGAAGCGATCGAGGTGGTGCCGTGGCGGCTGTCGGAGCTCGATGCGCTGCTCGCGCGGCCCGATTTCACCGAGGCCCGCTCGATCGCCGCGCTGTTTCTGGCGCGCGCGGCACTCGCCGCGGCGCGCTGAGCACCCGGCCGGCCCAGCCGATGGATACCGCTCTCGCCGCCCTCGCCGAACCGGTGCTGGCGCTGGCCATGCGGGCCGCCGGCGAAATCCTGCGCATCTATGCCTCCGACTTCGCGATTCACCTGAAGTCCGACCGCACGCCGGTCACGGCGGCCGACCTCGCCGCGCACGCCGTGCTCTGCGAAGGCCTTGCACGCCTGACGCCGGACATCCCCGTGCTGTCCGAGGAATCAGCGCCCGACGAACACCCGCAGCGGCTGGGCTGGCCACGGCTGTGGCTCGTCGATCCGCTCGACGGCACGCGCGAGTTCGTCGCCCGCAGCGGCGAGTTCTCGATCAACATCGCGCTGGTCGAAGACCACCTCCCGGTGTTCGGACTGATCCTGATGCCGGTCAGCGGCGCGGCCTACTGGGCCTGGCGCGGCGGCGGCGCCTGGAAGCTCGTGCCGGGCAGCACACCGGTGCCGATCCGCTGCCGGGCGCTCGGCAGCGGGCCGGTGCGCGTCGCCGGCTCGCGCCGGCATACCGGCCACCTGCTGCAGACCTATCTCGGCTACCTCGGCGAGCACGTCTACCGCGGCATCGGCAGCGCGCTGAAGGCCTGCCTGATCGCCGAGGGCGAGGCCGACGTCTATCCGCGCTTCGGCCCGACCAGCGAATGGGACACGGCAGCCTCGCAGATCCTGCTGGAGGAAGCCGGCGGCGGGCTCTGCGACGGCGCACGCCGGCCACTGCGCTACAACGCCCGGCACACGCTGATCAACCCGGATTTCCTGGCCTTCGGCGACGCCGGCCACGACTGGACCCGCTATCTGCCGCGTCGCAGCCCCCCGGCCTGACTTGCCGCTGCCCCTGGCGGCTGCGCACAATGCCGCACTGCCGCATCCCTGCCGTCCGAGCCATCGCCATGCCGTACTCCCGTTACCAGCAGGACCTGAAGCGCCCGGGCTTCGCGCACGATCCGGCCCAGGAACACGCCGTGCGCCTGCTGCAGAAGCTGCACGATGCCCTGATCGCCCGGCCGCAGCCTGCGGCCGTGCCGGTGCGCAGCGGCGGCGGCCTGTTCGGCAAGCTGCTCGGCAAGAGCCGGGAAACCGATGCGCCGACCGCGCCGGCGATCCGCGGCCTGTACTTCTGGGGCGGAGTCGGGCGCGGCAAGACCTATCTGGTCGACACCTTCTACGACACGCTGCCGTTTCGCGAGAAGCAGCGCCTGCACTTCCATCGCTTCATGCAGATGGTGCATGCGCGGCTGAAGGACGTGAAACACCAGCAGGATCCGCTGAAGATCGTCGCCGCGCAGCTTGCCGAGAACCTGCGCGTGCTCTGTCTCGACGAGTTCTTCGTCGCCGACATCACCGACGCGATGCTGCTGCACGGCCTGCTCGCGGCGCTGTTCGAGCGCGGCGTGGTGCTGGTCACGACCACCAACATCCCGCCCGACCTGCTGTACAGGGACGGCCTGCAGCGCGCGCGCTTCCTGCCGGCGATCGAGCTGCTGAAGACGCACTGCGAAGTCGTCAACGTCGATGGCGGCACCGATTACCGGCTGCGCTATCTGGAGCGCGCCGAGATCTACCACCACCCGCTCGATGCGCGCGCCGAGACCGTGCTGGCCGAGACCTTCCGCTCCCTGGCCCCGGAGCCGGGCCAGCACAATGCCCGGCTGGAGATCGAGGGTCGCTTCCTGCGCACGCGCGAACTGGCCGACGGCGTGGTCTGGTTCGACTTCGCGGAAATCTGCGACGGGCCGCGCTCGCAGAACGATTACATCGAGATCGCCCGGCAGTTCCACACCGTGCTGATCGGCCGGGTGCCGGTGCTGGACTGGACCATGGAAAACGCCGCGCGGCGCTTCCTGAACCTCGTCGACGAGTTCTACGACCGCAACGTCAAGCTGATCCTCGCCGCGGCCGCTCCGTGCGAAGCGATCTACACCGGCGAGAAGCTGAAGTTCGAGTACCAGCGCACGGTCAGCCGGCTGCAGGAGATGCAGTCCAAGGAATTTCTGGCCCGCCCGCACCTGCCCTGAGGGCAGCGCCTCACGGCTGCGAAGGAGCCTGCACCGGCAGCTTCGTGCGGTTCACGTCGACCGGGCGCATCGTGACGGCCGCGGCCCCCGCCGGAATCATCACCGCGCCGACCCGGCCCTGCCAGCGGCCGACTTCCCGGGCATCGGCGGTACAGGGCGTCTGGCTGTAGCTCGTCAGGCCGGCGGCATCGACGCACTTGAACACCTGCGCCCATGCCCCGTTGCTGGCAATCAGCAGCAGGCCGGCCAGCAGGGCCTGCATTCTTCCGTGAATCGACATGGCAGCTTCCGATCAGGTACGTGGACCAGCCGTCTATGCTGGCTCCTGGCAGGGCATCGGTCTGCAGCCGCGCTTCGGACTCGCAGCTCAGACAATTCTTAACCTTGATTAAGAATCGCAAGGTTTCCGGACTTGCAGACCTTTTTCTTACAGGTAATATCAATGTGTCGCTGGAACCGGTCGCTGTCCGGCCGGTCCATTGCCACGTCGATCATCCCCGGAGGTCACCGACGATGAACTCGTATCAACCGCTGCCGGTCGGCGCCCGCACCGGTGCGCCGTCCACGGTGCAGGGCCATCGCGTCCTGCGCAACACCTACCTGCTGCTGTCGATGACGCTGCTGTTCAGCGCCGCCACCGCCGGTTTCGCCGTCGTCACGCAGGCGCCGCCGATGCACTGGCTGCTGATGCTGGTCGGGATGTTCGGCCTGCTGTTCCTGACGATGAAGCTGCGCAACAGCGCCTGGGGCCTGGCCTCGGTGTTCGCGTTCACCGGCTTCATGGGCTACACGCTCGGCCCGGTGCTGTCGCGTTACCTGGCGCTGCCGGGCGGCGGCGAACTGGTCATGGGGGCGATGGGCCTGACCGGCCTGATCTTCCTGTCGCTGTCGGCCTACGTGCTGGTGTCGCGCCGAGACTTCAGCTTCATGGGCGGCTTCCTGTTCGTCGGCCTGATCGTCGCGCTGGTCGCGAGCCTCGCGGCGATGTTCTTCTCCGTGCCGGGCCTGCACGTTGCGGTTTCGGCGATGGTCGTGATGCTGATGTCGGGCTTCATCCTGTACGACACCAGTTCGATCCTGCACGGCGGCGAGACCAACTACATCATGGCGACCGTCGCGCTGTATCTGGACATCTTCAACCTGTTCACGAGCCTGCTGCAGCTGCTCGGCTTTCTCGGCAGCGACGACTGATCGCTGCTGCGGCACGGGTCGTAGCCAGTCAAGCCCCTCTGCAGCGGGGCTTTTTTCTGGCCGGCCCGCGCCGGAGCCCGGCCGGCCTCCTCAGCCGGCCGAAGTCCCGTTGCGCCGGGCGGCGCGCTTGAGACCGCGTTCGAGATGCTCGCAGACGTGTTCGAGCACACAGACGCGCGCGTGGTACTTGTCCTCGGCCTCGACCAGCACCCACGGCGCCTGGCGGGTACTGGTGTGCTCGACCATGTCGTTGACGGCATGCTCGTAGTCCTGCCAGCGCTCACGATTGCGCCAGTCCTCGTCGGTGAGCTTCCAGGACTTCCACGGCGTCGCGGCCCGTGTCTCGAAGCGCCGCTGCTGCTCCCCGCGGCTCAGATGCAGCCAGAATTTCACCAGCACGATGCCGTGTTCGAGCAGGTGATCCTCGAAGTCGTTGATCTCGGCGTAGGCGCGCCGCCACTCCGCCGGTCGGGCGAAGCCCTCGACGCGCTCGACCAGCACGCGGCCGTACCAGGAGCGGTCGAAGATGGTCATGCGCCCGGCGCGGCTCATGTACCGCCAGAACCGCCACAGATAATGCCGCGCGGCCTCCTCGTCGGTCGGCTTGGCGACCTGCACGACCTGATAGTCGCGTGCATCGATGGCGCTGGTGATGCGCCGGATCGCACCGCCCTTGCCGGCAGCATCCCAGCCCTCGAACACCAGCACCGTCGATACGCCGCGCTCGCGCGCCCGGCGCTGCAGGCGGTTGAGGCGTCCCTGCAGCTTCAGCAGGCGTTCGCGGTACTCGGCTTTCGGCAAGGCCTTGCCGAGATCGAGGGAATCGAGCACGGTCGGCTGTCCGGGCAGCACGGCGCTGCCCTCGACCAGCGCCTGCAGCGTCTCGCCGCCGCCATCGTTCACCTGCTGCACGACTTCGTGCAGCAGGCGCCGCTCGGCGAGCCGGCGGCGGATCGCATCCCGCAGGATGGTCGCGACCGTGACGATGCGGTAGCGCTCGTCGAACCCCTCGACGATCTTCCACGGCGCATCGCCGGTGCCGGTGCGCATCAGCGCCCGCTCGGCAGCGGCGATGAAGCGCGGGTACAGGCGCCAGTGCTCCCAGTCGCGGGCCGTGACCCGCCATTTCAGCAGCGGGTCCCTTTCGAGCTTCTTCAGCCGCTTCTCCTGCGCCGGTGCCGAAAGATGCATCCAGAACTTCAGGATCAGCGCCCCGTCGTGCGCGATGGCTTCCTCGAAGTTGCGGATGCGGTCGAGGCGCTCGTCGAAGGTCTCGACACCGATGCGCTCGTAGACCCGATCGAGCAGCGGCGCCGAGTACCACGAACTGAGGTACATGCCGATGCGCCCGCGCGCCGGCAGCTCGCGCCAGTAGCGCCAGTACAGCGGCCGTTCGCGCTCCTCGTCCGAAGGCTGGTCGAAGGCGCGCGTCAGCAGCAGGCGCGTGTCCAGCCATTCGTTGAGCTGGTTGACGGTCTCCCCCTTGCCGGCACCGTCGACGCCGGCGAAGACCAGCAGGACCGGAAAATCCGCCTCGCGCAGTTCGCCCTGCAGCGTCAGCAGCTCCTGACGCAGCTCGGCCTCACGGCGCAGGTATTCGGTCTTGTCCAGGGAATGATCGAGTTCCGCGGTTCTGAACATCGCTGTCCGCCATGGCCCGCCGGGGACGCGGACCCTCAGAGGAAATGAACGGCGCCCGAACCTCAATGGCGACAGACGGTTGTGTCCGCTGCCGCCATCCAGTACTTTGCTGCTGCCGTAGCCCCGGCCCCCCGCCGGGCGCCCCGACCAGAATAGACGGCGCCCCGGACACCCGTCCGCGGCAAACGTCGCAGCCGGATGAACCTCGCACCATGCAGCACCGGATACTTTTCCTGTGTCTCGGCAGTCTGTGTGCCCTGCCGGCAGCGGCCGACATCTGCTCCTATCGCGACGCCCAGGGCGTGCTGCACATCAGCAACGTCTGTGACGGCGACTCGCGCTACCGCGTGACGATGGCGACGCCGAGCTACGCCAATCGCCCCGACGCACCGTCCGACTATCGGCCGGCGACCGCCCAGCTGCCGCCCGGCGTCAGCCTCGGTCATCTGCCGACCACGCGCGTCGCAAGCTCGGCCCGCCGCAAGCTCTACAGCCCGGCCATCCATGCCGTCGCAGCCCAGTACCGGCTCGAACCGGCGCTGCTGCATGCGGTGATCACCGCCGAATCCGCCTACGATCCGCTGGCCGTGTCGCGTGCCGGCGCCATGGGCCTGATGCAGCTGATGCCGGCGACCGCCAGGCGTTTCGGCGTCAGCGATGCCTTCGATCCGACCGAGAACCTGCATGGCGGAGCCCGTTACCTGCGCCTGCTGCTCGACCAGTTCCAGCAGATGACCCTGGCGATCGCTGCGTACAACGCCGGCGAGAACACCGTGATCCGCAACGGGTACGCCGTGCCGCCGATCGAGGAAACCCGCGTCTACGTCGCGCGCGTGCTCGATCTCTACGACCGTTACCGCCGCGAATACTGAGTCCTCCGTCGTGTTCCCCACCCGCCTGCGCGGCCTGCCGGTCGCGCTGCTGCTCGCCCTCACCGCACCGATCGCCGCAGATCCGGCCGCGGCCGCGCCGCTCAGCGAAACCGCCCTCGCCGCCCAGCGCCAGAGCTACCTCGACGCCGAGCGTGCCCTCGCCGCCGGCGATCGCACGCGCATGCGCACCCTGTCGCCGCAGTTGCGCGACTATCCGCTCTACCCCTATCTGCGTGCCCGGGAACTCGGCCAGAACCTCGCCACGGCCTCCAGCGCCGAGATCCGCCAGTTCCTGAGCCAGTGGGCCGACGTGCCGGCCGCCGCCCGCCTGCGTGGCGCCTGGCTGCGGGCGCTGGCCGAGCAGTCGCGCTGGGACGACGTGATCGCCGATTACCGCCCCGGCCCGGATCCCGAGCTCGACTGCCTGTACCGCACGGCCCTGCTGAATCGCGACCGCCCCGATGTCGCGCTCAACAACTTCCAGGCGCTGTGGCTGCGCGAACAGCCGCTGCCGGCCGCCTGTGACCGGCCGGTGCAGGCCTGGGCCAGTCAGGGCGGGCTGACGCCGGCCCTCGCCTGGCAGCGCTTCGCCGCCTTGATGGGCGCCCGCAACCCGGCAGCCGCCCGTCCGGTGCAGACCTGGCTCGAACCGGCCGATCAGGCCTGGGCACGGCTCTGGCTGCAGGTTGACCAGAACCCGGCCCTGATCCTGCAGGCTCCGGATCTGCAGATGGCCGGCAGTGACCGCGGTGCCGGCATCGTCACCTGGGGGCTGGCGCGCTGGATCGAGCGCAACAGCGCCGAGGCCGCGCCGGCCTTCGACGAGATCCGCCGTCGCGGCCTCATCGCCGATGAGCAACTGCTGCCGCTCGAGCGCCGGCTGGCGGTGCTGCTCGCCGCGCGCCGCCACCCCGATGCGCTGCGCCGGCTCGATGCCCTCGGCAGCAGCCGCGAGGATGACTCGATCCGGGAATGGCGCGCGCGCCTCGGTCTCGCCCAGGGCGACTGGCCCCTGGTGCTGCGCTCGATCGAACACATGCCGGCCGCGCAGGCCGCACAGGCAGGCTGGCGCTACTGGCGGGCACGGGCACTCGAAAGCAGCGGCCAGAACGGCACGGCCGAGCGCCTGTACCGCGAACTCGCCGGCGAGTTCGCGGTACAGGCGCTCGGC
>NZ_DAOLKE010000022.1:0-22048 GCF_035331805.1 Plasticicumulans sp.
GCTGTGAGGGCGCGACACTTTGCACTACCAGGGGAGCGTTGCACAGCCCTGGGATCAACCCAGCGTTGAAGTTGGCAGAAGCATTGGTGGATGTATGTGGATATAGGTTGCAAAGCAGCTACTTTTTGAGCACGCTTGAATGCAGCCTGATGTCCAATCGCCCCAACGGCCTTGCTTTCAAACGTCGTGTCTCTCGGAGCGATGCAGGAGCGAAGAAATCGGTAGACCTGCGCTCCATCGTACTTTCGCACCCTTTGTTGGACTTCCTCGTCCATCGTTATTTGCGCAAGGATGGCAAAGGTAAGCCTGTTCAACCTCTCGGTTTGCGCAAATTTATTGATCTGCTGCGGTGTAACTACGGACTTTATGTGGATCGTGAACCGCCGGGATTGGCAGTGCCTCAAGAATTGCTGCGAGAAAATAGGTTGTGGCTGGAGCGACGACTGCGGGATCTGGGCTTGCTGGTTGGAGTCAATGACGCCGAATCCATGAAGCAACTGCGGGCACGCTTCACCGTGGCGAATGAGTAAACGACCTGAGAGGGAGCGGGTCCAATCCTGGTGCGGGCAAGTCTTCCGGGCGCCAATCACTCAGCCGCCGAAATGCCGGTCCAGCTTGTCCAGCAACTCCAGCCCGCGCTGTGGGTCACCGCTTGCGGCCGCGGCGCGAAACTGGGTGGTCAGGTCGTGCTGCACTAGGGCAATGGTGGCCAGTTCGTCCAGCAGACGGTTCACGCTGGTGTGGCGACTCGCCGCTAACTGCTTCAGGCGGGCATGCTTGGCCTCGGAAATGCGCAGGGTGACGACCGACATCATGGGTACTCCTTCAGCAATTCGGCGGGGACAAGAATCCGGATGCCCGGAAACTTCAGTTCCGGGTACAGGAAATCGGATCGATTGTGGGTCACGATGACGGCAGCCCGGGCTGCAACGGCCAGTTCGATCACATGGTTGTCTCCCTCGTCGCTCAGGTTGGGCCGCCAGAGGTAGAAAATCTCCGTCAGCCGACTGGTTGCCATCAGGGCACAAAACAGTTCTTCCCGTTCACCGGCATTCAGAGGGCACTCCGCGAACAATTCATGGCGCCCCAGCAGGTCGCGATACTCGGAGAACAGAGCCAGCGACATGCAGGACTGATAGCGCCCCTGCAAGCAGCGCCGCAGCACTTCCCGGGAAGCGCCGGTGGCACTGATAAGCCCGGAAACGAACACACTCGTATCCACAACGATGGTTGTCATTGATCGTATGCTATCTCCTGAGATAGCACCATTCAAGCCGCCCCCTGCCGGTGACAGACGCTGAACCGAGGATTTCTCCATGTCGCTGCCCGAAAACGCCGCGCCACTGCTTGCACGAACCCTAGCCGAAGGACTGCTGGGATCGACTGCCCCGGGCAACATGGCCTTCATCCGCTGCCTGCCCGCCGAGGCGGCGCGGGAACTGTGTGCGGATGAGCGCTTTGTGATCCCGGGCTGGCGTGTCGCCATCGTCACCGACACCCGCAACGACAGCGTCCGTGCCATCACCGCGGACATGGCGGTGGAATGGCGAGAGGACAAGGCGGAAGCGGTGCTGTTGCTGGTCGACATCGAAACAGCCGGCGCAGGCATGGATGGCATCTACAGTGCCGCGCGGGAGATCGGCGAGACGGAACTGTTCGAGCGGGCACGGTCGCTGGCACGGGAGAAACTGCCGCCGGGAAGCAAGAGTTTCGCCGACAGAGCACTGAGCAAAGCCCGTCGTCTTGCCCGCAATCAGTCGCTCTCGCCGTGGCGGGAGTTCGCTTATTTATGCCGCGCCTCGCGTGGTATTGCCCATCTGGGCGCAGGACTGCCTGAAGTCGGTCTCTGGCCGGTGGAAATTGAAGACGACAGGCCCGACATCGAAGATCTGGAAAAGGCTGCCCGACTGGTCGATCGTCTGATGCCCCGGCAGGGAACGCGGCAAACACCGGAGGTCCGGGTCGCCGGCCTGATGCTCGCGAACCGGACGCAGGAAGAGGCATTGGCCAGCTTTCTCCGGAACACCGCGGCCATGCCCCGACTAACAGCGTTGGCAGAACTGTCCGGCAAGGAAAGCCTTTGGCTCAACTGCCTGAAGCCGGGGCTTTTCGACGCTCAAATCCTGCAACGCATCAGACTGGTTCCCTGGCGTGGCAAGAACCGTAAACCGATGGCTTGGTCTGGATTGCAGGAGAACGATGATGAGCGTCTGATTTTCCGTTTGCCGCTGGAAGACAAGGACAATCCCCAGCAACGGGCGCGCCTGGAGGTGCGCTGGGAAGCGACGCCGACCGATCTCGCCAAAGGGGCGGTGGACTACGCGGTGGAGGTGCGTGCTGGCAGCGACGTGCTGGCCGAGAAAACGGTCAGCCATGCCACCAAGGCTCCGCAGAAATGCGTCTTCACGGCGGACGATTTCGGCGAACTGGAAGAGTCGGCGCGCTATGAGGCGAAGGTCATCGTTCGCGCACTCGTCGCAACAGACGAATCCGATGCGGAAGAACAGGATAGCCCGTTTCGGGACGGCAGTGAGGATTTCATCCTTTGCTTCGGCGACACGGATGCTCCGGCCAAGGCGAGCGCCGGACGGTCATTCCCGACACTGGCACTCGCAGCCATTCAGGTGGCGAAGTCAGCGGAACAGTTCGATCGGCTGTCCAGCCATCCAGGCGACAAACAGAGCATCAGTGGTCCCGATGCCAAGGGCTACATCAGCTGCCGGGTGGATGGCAAGGCCGCCCGCGTGCTGTGTCCAAGGCTGCTGCTTGATCTGGCTCTGGATTGGGGTATGCGGGGCGGGAAGCCGGGACGTTGGCGAATCAAGGTACGGGCAGACGGCAGCCCGGAAGACAAACCAGAATTCGTACCGGTACCGGCGATATCGGATGACGTGGGCAGGCGCTTCGAGCAGGCATCGCAGGATTTCTCCAATTGGCTCGGCAAAAGCAGCCTCGGGCCGCTGGCAATGCTTTATACCGACCGCAACAAACCACTCAATGAATACGTCAACACGGCCACCGCCTGGTGGGATGCTGCTCCGACTGACGCAACCCTGATTCATACCTTAGAAGTGGTGAGCGTAAGCGGCCGGCGAGTGGGGCTCATCGTGTTGCCGACCCATCCGCTGCGCGTGGTCTGGCAACAGGGTTTCGACATGCTGGTTCGACGCCATCGCTATGAGGAAGGCGCAACCGCGGCGAAGGTGGAGAAACTCATGGGCACGCTGGCGGGTGCCCACTATCCGGCCATGCTGCCGGGCTTCGAGGCACAACGAGCCTTTCTCTTCGCCGATAGCCTCGGCTTCCATGCGATCGCCATGACCGCCGATAACGATCCCGAACCGAAGGCCGCCGTGGCCGTACTTTCCCGACTGCTTGCCGATGGCGGCGCCACACCAGAGGAATGGATGGCACCTTCGATCGGCAAGAGCGCCGCCGCGCTGCTGGGCGAGGAGGTGGCACGCTACCTCGGTCTACATCCCGACATGCGACGGATTCGAGTGCATGCGCTGCGGCCGGGAGATGCCATGCCAGCGGCCCGCGCCTTGGGCTGTGCCTTGCGTGCTGTAGAGCCCACCTCGGCGGAAGAAGCCGGGGAAACACGCTCGGAATGGGAAAAGCTCGCTTTTGACTTAGAGCTTTTCCCGGCCGACGGCCGGCGGGCGATGGCCGGGCGTTTTCTTTCCACCACCGCAGAACGGCGGCGCAGCGGTGCCGGTGCGGTGCCGGAAGAGGATCGCTGGCTTCTCGACAGCGCGCCCCGTCCCGGCGGGGTCAGCCTGCCGCGTCTGGCTTGGGCGCGTCGCGCCACGGCCACGCCGGAAACCCCTGCTCATCTGGCGCTGGCGTTCGACATCTTCGAGAGCCGCATCGAATGCGTGCCGCTGGCTCAAGTCCCAACCGGTGCCTTGGAGATTCACGGACTGGCGCTGACCCCGGAACGGAACTTTTTCGCGACTCCGCGGGTACGCTGGGAGTCTTCGATTCCGCATACTGCGGAAGGTGAGAAACACCCGGCGGCGCGTGCTTTAACGGATCGATTGCTGAAGGCGCACACGGCGCTGCTGCGCGGGGTCGCCCGTAATTCAAGCAATAGCGGTGAGGGCTGGCCCGTGCTGGTCACGGAGGTTTCACCCGATCGGAGCGAAATGCTGGCAAACCTCCATCGGCTGTGCGACTGGGTGATCACCGTGGATCGCCATGCCGGCATCGAGTATTTCGATTCGCCGCGGGATTTACCGCGACTTTACGAAAGCTATCTCATCGACTGCGTCCCTGAGCGTGACGACCTGGGCTTTCTCCAGCTCATCACTTCCACTGCGCCTCTGGACGAGATCAGATGTCTGCTCGATACCGCGCTCGGAGAAATGGGGCTGTCAGCGAGCCCTGGAAACTGCGCGTTCCTGCTTGACGCCCTGAAGGCGGTGAGCGGTCGGCTGGCGATGCGTCTGGCTCAGTCCGGCACCGTGGCGCAGGAACTGGTGGCACTCGCTCTCGTGCAAAGTCATTGCGCGGACGCGAACGCGGAAACGGGCGAAGAACCCTGGCTATCTCTCAGGGAGGGTTTCTTCGTGCCGCTGGACGACGTGCCGGAACTCTTGCGCGCCGCGGGCGACAAGAAGGAAGCCACCGACCAGCGGGCTGATCTTCTCTACGTGACCGCCGGCAAACGCGGCGGCCTGCGGCTGACCTTCGTGGAAGTAAAGTTCCGCCGCTACCTGAAAACGGCACGTGCCCCGGACCTGACGGAGTCCATCGCCGGCCAACTGGATGCCTCGTGTCGGCAATGGGAGAAACTCTTCGGCGCGGAGACCACGATGCTGGAAAAAACCGTCCAGCGCGCCCGTCTGGCGAGAATATTGCGCTTCTATGCCCGCAAGGGTCGCCGGCATACGCTTTCCCTCGATGCCTTCGAACGCATCGAGCGCGAAATCGCCAAACTGACTCGCGAAGGTACCGGCTATTCACTGCCGGAACTCATGGAACAGGAGCAGGCCTGTGTGGGTTTCGTGTTCTGCCCCGAGTTCAGCGGGGTGCAGCCGGCGGAAATCGATACAGACATCTGGCTGTTCGGATCGGCAAAACTGCCGGCATCCCGCACGGATGTGTACGCTGTCACGTCCACAGTCGAGGCAGGCGGCAGACCAGGACCGCATCCGGCTCTTCAACAGGAACCGTCTCAGCCGGAGCCAGCAACTCCGGATGGCACGACTCCAGAAACCGGAACCGTCAACGCCGACGGCAGCGGATTGACGGTGGACCTGCTGCTCGGCCGGCGCGATGGCAGCGACGAACCGGTACTGTGGCGACTGGGCATCCGGGGAAATCCACACTTGATGATCGTCGGCCTGCCCGGCATGGGCAAAACCCACTGTCTGATCGGTCTGTGTCGTCAGCTCGTGGAGCATGGGATTGCCCCTGTCGTTTTCTCCTATCACCAGGATATCGATGAAAAGCTTGGCACCCTCCTGGGAAACCGCTTGCGCCCGATCAGTTACGCAGGTCTGGGCTTCAACCCGCTGCAGGTGACAGGAGAAGGCCCTCTGGCCTGGATGGATAACGTCTCGATGCTGCGGGACAACTTTTCCGCCATCTTCCCGGATCTCGGCGACGTGCAACTGGGGCGGGTGCGAGAGGCTGTCAAGAAGAGCTATCTCGATCAAGGCTGGACTACAGCGGGCGCCCGCGGGAACGTGCCGCCCTTCGGCGCCTTCTTCGACCTGCTGAAAAACGAAGCCAAGCCGGACCGGGGCGTGATGACCCGGCTTGCGGAGCTTGCCGATTATGGAATGTTCGACCGCACGGCCGGCACCCCCAGCCTGCTAGATGAGGCCACGCCGACGCTGGTGCAGATTCACGGTTCGCCTAACGAAATGCTCCAGCGCGCCTTCGCCACCTTCGTGCTGCACAATCTGTATCAGACGATGTTCCGCCGGGGACCGCAGCGCTGCATCACTCACGCGATCATCTTCGACGAAGCCCACCGGGCGGCGAGACTGAAGCTGATTCCCACCATGGCCAAGGAATGCCGCAAGTACGGACTGGCTTTCGTGGTGGCCTCGCAGGAAGTTCGGGATTTTGACCCCTCCCTGTTTCCGGCCGTCGCCAGTTACTTGGCCTTGCGCTCCCATGAAGCGGACGCCAGACAGTTGGCGCACATCATGGCGCCGTCCGACAAGGTGAAGCTGTACGCCGATCGCATCAAGCAGATGGCGAAGTTCAAGGCATGGTTCCATGCAGAAGGGATGACGGCACCCGTGCCGGTGGTTCTTTCGGCATGAGCATTTATAAATGCCTTCTCATCATACAATGCCCATTATCCGGAGCTTGCATACTGATGCGGATGATGCCGTCACCTCACGGCCGCGTCAGCCGCATCACCCAGTCGAGATAATCGAGCCGCTCCAGCGAGATCTCGACCATGTTGCGCAGGTGCGAGTCGGCGTCGTCCTCCATGTCGAGCAGGTCGAGATAGAAGAAGACGTTGAAGCTGTCGACGTAGCGCACGCGGCGGTTCACGTCGATGACCAGGTTGTCGAGGCCGAACAGGTCGATCAGCTTGCCGTTGCCCTGGTCGTACCAGTCGCGCGCCGCCTCGATGAACAGGCCGAGCTGCGCGCGCGACTTCGGGTTCTGGCGCATCAGCATCACCGCATCCTCCTCGTAGGCCGGATTGGCGACGTTGAACCACAGCGGCGCGGCCTCGGCGACGACGACGACGTTCGGCGAGCCCTGGACCTCGGTCTCGACGAAGATCGCCTCCGGCACGATGTCGCCGAGCCGGTCGTGCAGGATCTTCCAGTCGCGCCGCATGATGCGGATCTCGGCGTGCGAGACGGCGAGCTTGGGGCGCTTGATGACGAGATCGAGCATCAGCGCGCCGCCCTCGCGCGAGACCATGCGCGTCGTGCGCCAGACATCGCAGTGCGTGCCGACGGTGGAGATCAGCGTGGTCTTCAGACCGCGCGTGTCGATGCAGCCGATGGTGCCGGCAAGGTCCAGCGTGCGGCGTCTCGGCATGGCGGAGCGGTCCTCGGGCTCGGCGGACAGGGGGCGGCGCGACGGCCGGTTCAGCGGTGAAGGTTCAGCAGTGAATCATGAGCGCACCGGCCTGTCGCCCGCCAGTCGGCGCAGGCGCGTTCAGCCGCACTTCGAATCGCCGCAGTTGAGGCAGGTCATGCAGCCGTCCATGACGATGACGGCGCGGGTCTGGCACTTGCCGCAGAGCGTCGCGCCGGCCGGAAACTCGCCGGCCGCCGTGCCGCCGGCGACATCGCTGACACTGCGCGCCGCGTACTGCGCGCGCTTCTCGGCGACCAGCTTCTGCTGGTGCTCGTCGAGGCCGTCGTCCTTCAGCAGGCCGATCAGGCGCAGGTGCGATTCGATGACATCGCCGATCTCGGCGACCAGTGACGGCATGTACTTGCCGCCGCGCTTGAAGTAGCCGCCCTTCGGATCGAAGACCGACTTCAGCTCCTCGACCAGGAAGGTCACGTCGCCGCCCTTGCGGAACACCGCCGAGATGATGCGCGTCAGCGCCACGATCCACTGGAAGTGGTCCATGTTCTTGGAGTTGATGAACACCTCGAACGGCCGGCGCTGCTCGTGCGGCGTGCCCGGGTTCAGCACGATGTCGTTGATCGTGATGTACATCGCGTGCTCGGACAGCGGCGTCTTCACCTTGTAGGTCGAGCCGAGCAGCATCTCCGGGCGCTCCAGCGCCTCGTGCATCTGTTCGAGGCTGAAGCCGAGCGCCTGCTGCACCGGCTCGGGCTCCGCGACCGGCACGACGGCCACCGGCGCCGGCGTCGTTTCTTCCTTGCTCAGCACGGCGTACTTGACGATCTTGCTGTCGATCTTGACGGTCATGGTCGGCACTCGGGCTGCGGGTCGGCGGGCGCCAGCAAGGCGCCGATAACCAGATGATGTGTTTTTGTACTGGTCTGCACACAGCATGTTGTGCATGACCGGGGCGCGCATTGTGCCTGCCCGCCGCGCGGCTGGCCAGCGGCCCGGCTCATTGCCACGGCGGCAGCGGCAGGCCGGCGCGCCGGGCACGGGCGCGCGCGGCGCGGACCTTCACGCAGTACTTGCAGAAGTTCTGGCAGCAGCGCGCGTCGAGTTCGGCGTCGTCGAGATCGGCCAGTTCGTCGTCCGGCCCCCGGGCAGGCGCCGGGGCCGGCGACGGCGCGGGTGGCTTCGGGTTCACGCGAACACGTCGTCGAGGTACTGACGCAGCAGCCCGAAGGCGCGGCGGTCGGCGCCGGCGTCGTAGACGGTGCCGAAGCCCGGATCGTTGGCCTGCGGGTTCGTGAACGAGTGCATGACGCCGCCGAACTGCACGACGGTCCAGTCGACGCCGGCATCGCTCATCTCGCGCTCGAAACCGGCGACCACGTCCTGCGTGACCAGCAGATCGTCGGCGCCGTGGCAGGCGAGCACGGGGCAGCGGATGTTCTGCGCCTCGGCCGGATCGCGTGTGCTCAGGTTGCCGTGGAAGCTCGCCGCGAGTTTGATGTCGGCGCCGCTGCGGGCGAGTTCCATCGACGCCAGACCGCCGAAGCAGAAGCCGAGGATCGCGACGCGCGTGCCGTCGACGCCGGGCTGGGCGCGGATCCAGTCGAGGGCGGCGTGCAGGCGCGCGCGCAGCAGGTCGCGGTCGTTGACGTAGATCATCATGTTCGCCGAGCAGTCCTCGATCGTCGTCGGGCGCACGCCGGCACCGAACACGTCGACCGCGAAGCCATGCCAGCCCCAGCCGGCGATCTGCTCGGCGCGCGCACGCACGTGATCGCCGAGGCCGCGCCATTCGTGCACGAGCAGCACGACCGGGCGCGGCGTGTCACCGGCCGGCGAGGCCAGCCAGCCTTCGAGCGCGGTGCCGGCGTGGTCATAGGGGACGGTGCGGGTCTGGATGTCGCTCATCACGAAGGCTCCTGCAGTGAAAGGGCGGACCGCCGGTGCGGCCGCGGGAATCGTTCGGGATCAGATCGCCCGGCATCAGCCGGGGCGCGGGCCGTACAGGATCAGGCCGGCACCGGCCAGACACAGCGCGGCGCCGGCCAGATCCCAGCGATCCGGCGGCTGGCCCTCGACCAGCTGCGCCCAGACGAGCGCCGCGCCGATGTAGATGCCACCGTAGGCGGCATAGGCGCGACCGGCAAACGCGGCGTCGATGCGCGTCAGCAGCCACGCGAACATCAGCAGCGCCAGCACGCCGGGCACGAGCCACAGCGCGCTGCGCCCGAGCCGCAGCCACGCCCAGAACGCATAGCAGCCGCCGATCTCGCAGCAGGCGGCGAGCCCGTAGCCGCCGAGCGTGCGCAGCATGGGACTCAGCCTTCGGCGGCACGCACGCGCGCGATCTGCCGGTCGTGCAGCGGCGCGAGCAGCGTGACCGCGAGCAGCGCCCCGAGCAGCGCCGTCGCCATGTCCTTCTGCGTGTCCCACGGATCGCCCTGGGTGCCGAGGAATTCATCGGCTCCGCTGCCGAGCGCGACCGCCGCCGCCCATTCGATCAGCTCGTAGGCGGCGCTGATCGCCAGACACACCGCGACCGTGAAGAAGCGCGCCCAGCCGGTTCCGCGCACCAGCGCGCGGCGCACGATCAGCTCGCGCGCGATCACGGCCGGCACGAAGCCCTGCGCGAAATGCCCGAGCTTGTCGAAGTCGTTGCGCGCCGTGCCGAGCAGATCCCGCAGCGCGTCGAAGGCCGGCACCTTCGCGTAGGTGTAGTGACCGCCGGTGAACAGGATCGCCGCGTGCGCGAGCAGCAGCCAGTACGCGAGCGGCGTGAAGCGGAACCGCCGCCAGCTCGCGGCGAGCAGCAGCAGGCCGAGGAAGGCCGGTGCGGTTTCCATCGCCCAGGTCGGCCCGTCGTGCGGGCGCCACGCCGAC
Organism: Plasticicumulans sp.; assembly: GCF_035331805.1. Taxonomy (NCBI): domain Bacteria; kingdom Pseudomonadati; phylum Pseudomonadota; class Gammaproteobacteria; family Candidatus Competibacteraceae; genus Plasticicumulans; species Plasticicumulans sp. Next base: position 9,898 of record NZ_DAOLKE010000022.1, read on the forward strand.
CAGGCCGCGATCAGCCCGAACAGCGCGAGCCACAGCCCGACGGGTCGCGCCGGCGCCGGCGCCGGCGCCGTGCTCACCGCAGGATCTCGCGGAAGGTCTCGGCGACGGCCTGGAAGGTCGGCTTCAGGCGCGGGAAGTCCTCGGCCGCGCACCAGGCGACGATCTGGTACTGGTTCCGCGTGCCCTGCAGCGCGTAGTACAGGTAGCCGAGCCGGTGACCGTCGTGCACGCCGATCGCCTCGAAGCGCTGCGCCGGCAGGCCGCCGATCTGGGCCTCGACCGGACCGGCGGTCTGCGCGCCCTCGATGCCGGACATCAGCTGTTCGATGCCGATCTTCGCGAACAGCGCCAGCGGCACGTCGGCCGGGCGCGGCTCGGTCAGCACGATCAGGTACTGGTTCAGCAGCCGCGAGCCGACCTGGATCTGCGCCTCGTCGTGCGTGAGATCGCGCAGGTCCAGCCAGTCCGGGATGATCGTGATCTGGCTCTGGCCGTCGCGCGCGACGATCAGCGGCGAGGCGGGTTCGCGCGCGCCGCAGGCACCGGCGGCAAGCCCCAGCAGCAGCGCGCAGAGCACGGACAGCAGCGGATGACGGAAACGGCAGGAACGCATGGACGGCGGCCTCGCTCAGTCGGGCGGGGTGCAGCGGAAGCAGTCGATCGTGTGATCGTCGACCAGACCGGCGGCCTGCAGGAAGGCGTAGACCGTCGTCGGTCCGACGAAGCGGAAGCCGCGCCGGCGCAGTTCGCGGCTCAGGCGCTCCGACAGCGGCGTGCTCGCCGGCACTTCGGCGGGCGTGCGCGGGCGGTTGCGGATCGGCCGGCCGTCGACCCAGGCCCACAGCCAGGCGTCGAGGCTGCCGGCTTCGGCCTGCAGCGCGAGACAGGCGCGGGCGTTCAGGATCGCGGCTTCGAGCTTGCCGCGGTGGCGGATCAGCCCCGGATCGCGCAGCCAGTCGTCGACCTCGGCCGGCCCGCAGGCGGCGAGGCGCTGCGCATCGAAGCCGTGCATGCGCTCGCGGTAGCGTTCGCGCTTGCGCAGCACGGTGATCCACGACAGCCCCGCCTGTGCCCCTTCGAGGATCAGCAGTTCGAGCAGGCGGGCATCGTCATGCACCGGCACGCCCCATTCCCCGTCGTGGTAGCGCCGGTACAGCGCATCAGCAACCGGCAGCCACGCGCAGCGCGGCAGGGCGGGATCGGCATCGACGGGAGACAGCGACACGGAGGGGACCGGAGCCGCGCGGCTTCAGCGCTTCATCATCTCGAAGAAGTCGCGGTTGGTGCGGGTGTTCTTCAGGCGTTCGAGCAGGAATTCGATCGCCTGCAGTTCGTCCATCGGATGCAGGAGCTTGCGCAGGATCCACATCTTCTGCAGGTCGTCGGGCTCGGTCAGCAGTTCCTCGCGGCGGGTGCCGGAGCGGTTGATGTCGATCGCCGGGAACACGCGCTTCTCGGAGATGCGCCGGTCGAGGTGGATCTCCATGTTGCCGGTGCCCTTGAATTCCTCGTAGATCACGTCGTCCATCTTCGAGCCGGTCTCGACCAGCGAGGTGGCGACGATGGTCAGCGAGCCGCCTTCCTCGATGTTGCGCGCGGCGCCGAAGAAGCGCTTCGGGCGGTGCAGCGCATTGGCATCGACGCCACCGGTCAGCACCTTGCCCGACGAGGGCACGACGGTGTTGTAGGCGCGCGCCAGACGCGTGATCGAGTCGAGCAGGATCACCACGTCGACCTTGTGCTCGACCAGGCGCTTGGCCTTCTCGATGACCATCTCGGCGACCTGCACGTGGCGGGCGGCGGGCTCATCGAAGGTCGAGGCGATGACCTCGCCGCGCACGGTGCGCTGCATCTCGGTGACTTCCTCGGGCCGCTCGTCGATCAGCAGCACGATCAGGTAGCACTCGGGATGGTTCACGGAGATCGACTGCGCGACGTTCTGCATCAGCACGGTCTTGCCGGCCTTCGGCGGCGAGACGATCAGGCCGCGCTGGCCTTTGCCGATCGGCGCGATCAGGTCGATGATCCGCGCCGTGATGTCCTCGGTCGAACCGTTGCCGCGTTCGAGCTTCAGGCGCCGGTGCGCGTGCAGCGGCGTCAGGTTCTCGAACAGCACCTTGCTCTTGGAGTTCTCGGGCGGTTCGTAGTTGATCTCGTTGACCTTCAGCAGCGCGAAGTAGCGCTCGCCTTCCTTGGGCGGGCGGATCTTGCCGCTGACGGTATCGCCGGTGCGCAGGTTGAAGCGCCGGATCTGCGACGGCGACACGTAGATGTCGTCGGGTCCGGCCAGATACGAACTGTCTCCGCCGCGCAGGAAGCCGAAACCGTCGGAGAGGATTTCGAGCACGCCGTCGCCCCAGATGTCCTCCCCGCTCTTCGCGTGCGCCTTCAGGATCGCGAAGATCACGTCCTGCTTGCGCGAACGCGCCATGCCTTCGAGGCCCAGCTCCTGCGCGATCTCGATGATCTCGGACGCGGGTTTTCTCTTGAGTTCAGTCAGATTCATGTAGGCGTGCTTCCGGCGCGGGGGCTGCGGAATGGCACCGGCCCGGGGTGCGGAGAAGGGCCTGGATGCGCGGTGCGGGGGCTGGCGGGGTCGACGGGGGACGTCGAGGGTGCGGGGGAAGCACCGGAGACGGGCGCCCGCAGAAAAAATGATGGCGGAAGCTAACACGCGACACGGCCGGCGTCCAGAAGTCGGACGCCGGCCGGATTCGGGCGAAACGGCCGGGCGCGGCGCGGCCCGGCGGCGGGTTTTCAGATGGTGTCCTCGATGAACTTGCTCAGCTGCGAGGCCGACAGCGCGCCCACCTTGGTGCCGATGATCTCGCCGCCGCGGAAGATCATCAGCGTCGGGATGCCGCGCACGCCGTACCGGGTCGGCGTCACCTGATTCTCGTCGATGTTGAGCTTGGCGACGGTCAGCCGGCCCTTGTAGTCCTCGGCAACCTTGTCGAGGATCGGGGCGATCATGCGGCACGGACCGCACCATTCGGCCCAGTAGTCGACCAGCACCGGCAGTTCCGACTTCAGGACATCGCTTTCGAAGCTGCTGTCGGACACAGAAACGATTTGATCACTCACGGCATTCGCCTCCAGAATGGCGCCGCTCACACGGTCGCCTTAGCAAACCAAAGACTCATTTCAGCCGAAACGCCGGAACGCTGGCAAGTGTCGGCACCGGCCGCCCTCCCGCGGTATCCCCTGCGCTCCCCATGGAAAAAAGCCATCTGACCTCCACGCCGTTCTCGGCGTTGCCCCTGACCGACTGCCTGCTGGAAGCCCTCGAAGACGCCGGATTCACGTACTGCACCCCGATCCAGGACGCCACGCTGCCGCTCGCGCTCGCCGGTCACGACATTGCCGGCCAGGCCCAGACCGGCACCGGCAAGACGGCCGCCTTCCTGCTGTCCACGCTGCACTACCTGATGACGACGCCGGTCGAGGACGGACTCTCCGGCCCCTGGGCGATCATGCTCGCCCCCACCCGCGAACTCGCACTGCAGATCCACAAGGACGCCGAATCCCTCGGCCGCTACACCGGCCTGAAGTTCGCCGCCGTCTACGGCGGCACCGGCTATGACTCGCAGCGCCGCCAGCTGGAGGACGGCGTCGATGTCGTCATCGGCACGCCGGGCCGGATCATCGACTTCTACAAGCAGGGCGTGCTGAAGCTCAAGCACATCGAAGTCGTCGTGCTCGACGAGGCCGACCGCATGTTCGACCTCGGCTTCATCTCCGACATCCGCTACCTGCTGCGCCGGATGCCCTCGGCCGACCAGCGCATCAACCTGCTGTTCTCGGCGACGCTGTCGACCCGGGTCATGGAGCTCGCCTACGAGCACATGAACAACCCGCAGCAGATCAAGATCGAGTCCGAACAGGTCACCGCCGACAAGGTGCGCCAGACGCTGTTCCACGTCTCGAAGGAAGACAAGATCCCGCTGCTGGTCGGCCTGCTGCACCGCGAGAAGCCGAACCGCGCCATCGTGTTCGTCAACACCAAGCGCGCTGCCGAGCAGGTCGAGGGCTGGCTGGCCGGCAACAGCTGGCAGTGCGCGGTGCTCTCCGGCGACATCCCGCAGAACAAGCGCGAGCGCCTGCTCGCGCAGTTCCAGGCCGGCGAGCTGCCGGTGCTGGTGGCGACCGATGTCGCCGCACGCGGCCTGCACATCCCGGACGTGAGCCACGTCTTCAACTTCGACCTGCCGCAGGACGCCGAGGACTACGTGCACCGCATCGGCCGCACGGCGCGCATCGGCGCCTCGGGCGACGCGATCAGCTTCGCCTGCGAGGAGTACGTCTACTCGCTGCCGGACATCGAGGACTACATCGGCCAGAAGATCCCGGTCGAGCCGATCGAGCCCGGCCTGCTCGCCGAGGTGCGCCCGGCCAGACGCAGCGAGCACCACGGCGAGCGCCGTCCGCACGGCCGTCCGCCGCGCCGCCGGCACAACGGCGGCCGCCCGGGCTGATACCGATCACGCGTGAATGCGTTGCTGATCTCCCTCTCCACGCCCCTCCCCCGCAAGGGGGCAGGGGCTGAAAAGACCGGGAGTTCAGCCTTGATCGGCATGAACTACCAGAACAGCTCGCCACGCACGTAGGCTGCCGCCTCGCGCGTGGCCGGCTGCGCGAAGAAACCGGCGGCCGGCGCGCGTTCCAGCAGCCGGCCGCGGTGGAAGAACAGCACCTCGCCACCGAGCCGGCGCGCCTGCGCCAGATCGTGCGTGCTCATGACGATGTGCGTGCCGCGCGCGCGGAAATCCCCGATCAGCGCCTCGACCTGCGCGGCAGCGGCCGGATCGAGGCTCGCGGTCGGCTCGTCGAGGAACAGCACATCCGGGTGCAGCGCCCAGGCCCGCGCCAGCGCCAGCCGCTGGCGCTCGCCGCCGGAGAGCACCGGCGCCATGCGCGCAGCCAGCGCCGTCAGGCCGGCACGCGCCAGGGCCTCCTCGCTGCGCCGGTGGCGTTCGGCCCTCGCCAGGCCGCGCAGGCCGAGCGCGTATTCGACGTTGGCGCGCACCGGACGGCGCAGCACGACCGGGTGCTGGAACACCATCGCCTGACGCTGCCGGCAGGCCGCGGCCTCCGTCGCCCAGCGCACCTGCCCGCCCGTCGGCTGCAGCAGGCCGTGCGCGAGGCGCAGGAACAGGCTCTTGCCGGCGCCGTTGGGGCCGAGCACCAGATGCACGCCGGGTGTTGAGTCGAGCACACAGTCGATCGGCCCGAGCAGCGTGCGCTTGCCGACCGCGTAGCACGCCGCCTCGAAGCCAAGCGGCAGCAGGCCGGCCGGCTCAGCCTTCCAGTCGCTGGGCACGGGTCTTCACGACATCGGCAGCCACGTTCACGAGCAGCGCGATCAGGATCAGGATCAGCCCGAGCGCCAGCGCCAGCGGCAGGTCGCCCTTGCTGGTCTCCAGCGCGATCGCCGTGGTCATCGTGCGCGTCACGTGCGCAATGTTGCCGCCGACGATGATGATCGCGCCGACCTCGGACACCGAGCGCCCGAAGCCGGCGAGCACGACGGTCAGCAGGCTCCAGCGCCCCTCCCGCAGCAGCGTCGGCACCGCGCGCAGCGGGCTGCAGCCGAGCGAGCGCAGCTGATCGCCGAGCTGCGCCCAGAGGTCCTCGACGATCTGGCGGCTCAGCGCGACGACGATCGGCGTGATCAGCACCACCTGCGCGACGACCATCGCCTCGGGCCGGAACAGCCAGCCGAGTTCGCCGAGCGGGCCGCTGCGCGACAGCATCAGATAGACGAACAGGCCGACGACCACCGGCGGCATGCCCATGAAGGCGTTGGTGATGACGATCAGCACGCGCCGGCCCGGAAAGCGCCCGAGCCCGAGCAGCGCGCCGAACGGCAGGCCGAGCAGCGTCGAGACCAGCACCGCGCCGGCGCTGAGCTGCAAGGACAGCACGACGATGCCGTAGAGCTGCGCATCGCCGCCGGCGAGCAGGTCACCGGCCAGCCAGAATGCGGCGACGAGCTCGTTCACGAGCGATGCCACCCGCCGGACCTTACGGGAACACGACCGTGCGCCGGCCGTTGAGCAGCACGCGGCGTTCGAGGTGGGCCTTGACCGCGCGTGCGAGCACGACGTTCTCGAGATCGCGCCCGACCGCGACCAGATCGTCCGGCGTCATCGCGTGGTTCACCGGCGCGACCTCCTGCTCGATGATCGGGCCTTCGTCGAGGTCGGCCGTCACGTAGTGCGCGGTCGCGCCGATGCGCTTGACGCCGCGCTCGTAGGCCTGATGGTAGGGCCGCGCGCCCTTGAAGCTCGGCAGGAAGCTGTGGTGGATGTTGATCGCACGGCCTTCGAGCTCGCGGCACATGGCATCGGAGAGCACCTGCATGTAGCGCGCGAGCACGACCAGATCGGCCTGCTCGTGGCGGATGATCTCCAGGATGCGCGACTCCTGCGCCGCCTTGTCGTCGTTCATGATCGGCAGGTAGTGGAACGGAATGTTGTAGCTGGCGGCGAGCTGGTAGAACTCGCGGTGGTTCGAGATCACGGCCGGAATCTCGACGTTCAGCGCCCCGACCCGGTAGCGGTACAGCAGGTCGTTCAGGCAGTGGCCGAACTTCGACACCAGGATGACCATGCGCGGCTTGATCGCGGTGTCGTGGATCTCCCAGTCCATCGCGAAGCGCTCGCCGATCGGCGTGAAGGCCGCGCGCATCGCCGTGGCATCCGGCAGGCGCTCGCTGGCGCAGAAGCTCACGCGCAGGAAGAAGCGGCCGGTGTCGGCGTCGCCGAACTGATCGCTCTGCACGATGTTGTTGCCGTATTCGGCGAGGAAACCCGACACGGCGGCGACGATGCCGGTGGTGTCCGGGCAGGCGAGCGTCAGGATGAAATGGGCGGCGGCGTACGGCATGGCGGCATCTGTCCGGGCGCCGCGGCGCGCCGGCTCGTGGGGCGGATGGGCTGGACGCACGGACCGGAAGCCACCCGCGCGACGTAAACGCGCGAGCATAAGCAGCGATCCCTGCACGAACAAGCACTGCGCAGCGCTATGATGCGGCCCGCCTTCCGCTCCCCGCCCCCGGATCAGCCCCAGGAGACGCCCGCCCATGGCCGACATCATCGACGGCAAGGCCCACGCCGCCGGCCTGCGCGCCCATCTCGCCCGCCGTGTCGCGCAGCTGCACGCCGATGCCGGCTTCGTGCCCGGCCTCGCCGTCGTGCTGGTCGGCGAGGACCCGGCGAGCCAGGTCTACGTGCGCAACAAGGCCGCGCAGACGCGCGAATGCGGCATGCAGTCCATCGAACACCGCCTGCCGGCGAGCACCACGCAGGACGAACTGCTGGCGCTGGTCGCGACACTGAACGCCGACCCCGAAGTCGACGGCATCCTCGTGCAGCTGCCGGTGCCGGCGCACATCGACCCGGAGCGCGTGCTGCTCGCCATCGACCCGGCCAAGGATGTCGACGGCTTCCACCCGCTCAACGCCGGCCTGCTCGCCACCGGCGGCAGCGGCCTGGTGCCGTGCACGCCGCTCGGCTCGCTGATGCTGCTGAAGGATCGCCTCGGCAGCCTCGCCGGCCTGCACGCGGTCGTGGTCGGGCGCTCGAACATCGTCGGCAAGCCGATGGCGCAGCTGCTGCTGCGCGAGGACTGCACGGTCAGCGTCGTGCATTCGCGCACGCGCGAGCCGGCGGCACTCTGCCGGCAGGCCGACATCGTCGTCGCCGCGGTCGGCCGCCCGCGCATGATCGGCCCGGACTGGGTGAAGCCCGGTGCCACCGTCATCGATGTCGGCATCAACCGCATCGCGCTCGACGACGGCAGGACGAAGCTGGTCGGCGATGTCGACTTCGACGCCGTCGCAGCGCTCGCCGGCGCGATCACACCGGTGCCGGGCGGCGTCGGCCCGATGACCATCGCCTGCCTGCTGCACAACACGCTGACCGCCGCCTGCCGGCGGCGCGGGGTCGAGCTGCCGGACTAGCAGCCTGCCCGGGCGCTGCGCCGCGCAGCGCTCAGGCCGCCTCGACCGGCAGCGCCGCGCGCCCCGGCAGCGTGAAGCGGAACACCGCGCCGGTGCCGGGGGCGCTGCGTGCCTCGATGCGTCCGCCGTGGCGGCGCACGATGCGCTGCACGGTTGCCAGCCCGATGCCGAGCCCCGGAAACTCCGCCTGCCGGTGCAGGCGCTGGAAGGGCTGGAACAGGCGCGCGGCATTGGCCATGTCGAAGCCGGCGCCGTCATCGGCCACGCAGATCCAGCGCTCGCCGGCCTGCGCGCCGGGCTCGGCGTAGACGCGGATCGTCGCCGAAGGCTGCCTGGCCGTGTACTTCCAGGCGTTGTCGAGCAGGTTTTCGAGCACCTGTCCGAGCAGGCGCGGATCCCCGCAGACCTCCAGCCCGGGTTCGATGCGCACCTCGACCTGCCGCTGCGGCTCGGCCCGCGCCAGCCGTGCGAGCACGGCGGCGGCCAGCGCCGACAGGTCCACGGGCTCGCAGCGCAGCGTGCCGCCGCTGCTGCAGCGCGACAGCACCAGCAGACCGTCGATCAGCTCGGCCATGCGCCGGCTGGCGTTCTCGATCTCGCCGAGGAAACCGCGCGCCTCGCCGTCGAGGCGCGGGCCGTAGTCCTCGATCAGCGCATTGCTGAAGCCGCTCAGCGCCCGCAGCGGCGCGCGCAGGTCATGCGAGACCGCGTACGCGAAGCTGTCGAGTTCGGCGTTGACCGCCCGCAGCTCGGCCGTGCGCGCCTCGACGCGCTGTTCGAGTTCGGCGTTGAGCCGGCGCACCTCCTCCGAGGCGCGCAGCAGCGCGCTGATGTCATCGGCAAAGATGACGATGCCGGCGACCGCACCGCCGGCATCGCGCCACGGGCGGATCTCCCAGCGGATCCACTGCTCGCTGCCGTCGACGCGCACGAAGCGGTCGGCCGGCGCGCCGAGCACCTCGCCGGCCAGGCCGCGGCGGTGGGCCTCGCGCCAGGCCTCGGGGATCTCCGGGAACACCTCATAGTGCGAGACCCCGACCAGCGGCCGCTCGCCGAGGCCGTAGTCCTGCCGCCAGCGGTGGCTCGCGACCAGATAGCGCATGTCGCGATCGAACATCGCCAGCGCCGCCGGCGCGTATTCGACGAACAGCCGCAGGCGCGATTCGCTGTCGCGCAGCGCCCGCTCGGTCGCCAGCCGCGCGCTGACATCGCGGTGCACGCCGAGGTAGCCGATCAGCTCGTCGCGGTCATTGCGCACCGGCATGCCGACCGACTCGCTCCAGAAGAGACTGCCGTCGCGCCGCCGGTAGCGCAGCGTGCGCGGCAGCGGATCGCTGTCCATGTCCGGGTGATAGCAGACGCGACCGGCCGCCTCGAAGTCGGCCGCATCGGCGTAGAGCATCGCCGTGCTGCGCCCGATCACCTCCTGCGCCGGATAACCGAAGATTTTCGTGAACGCCGGGTTGACCAGCTCGATGCTGCGCCCGGTGTCGCAGTAGATCGCCGCATCGCCGATGCCGGCGAAGATCGCGCGCAGCCGCGCCTCGCTGGCGACGAGCGCGTCCTGCGCGCGGCGGGTCTCGGTGATGTCGAGCGCGATGCGACAGACCAGCGCCGGCTCGCCGTGCGCATCCGGCACCGGGAACATGTGCGATATGTAGAGCCGCGGCTCGCCGTCGACGACGACGCTTTCCTCGACCGAATGCCGCCTGCGCGTTTCCAGCACCTGCCGGTCGTGCTCCCGGAACACGCGCGCGGTATCGGGCAGATACAGCTCGCTGTCGGTACGCCCGAGGATGCCGGCCGCCGGGCGCTGCAGCAGGCGCTCGACGTTGCCGTTGACGCAGACGTAGCGGCCGTCGAGGTCCTTCAGCGACAGCGCCGACGGCGACTGGCCGATGATCGCGTCGAGCCGGCGGCGGGTTTCGTCGAGTTCGGCGGCGAGCGCCTGCCGCGCGGCCCGCTCCAGCGCCGCGATGCGCAGCGCCAGCCCGGCGGCAAGCGCCAGCACGACGATCCCGGCCGCTGCGGGGACGGACCACTCATCGTGCCAGACGGCGAGCAGCAGGCCGAGCACGCCCAGGCCGGCCGGTGCGCGCAGGCCGGAGCCGGCCGGCCGGCCCGGCGACGGGGGCTGTGCAGCAGGGGATTCGATCATCGCGGACTCCGGACGCAGCCTCGGCAGCGCCCCGGGACCGCGTCCTCCCTGCCTCACGACCGGGGCCTCGTCCGGATAGCACAGCCCGGCGCCCGCCACCTTGCGCGCCGTCAACTCCGCAGCCGATCGTTCAGCGCGCGGCTTCGAGTTCCAGCGTCAGCGAGCCGCCGTAGACATCGGCCGCCTCGATCGGCTCGCGCCGTTCGAGCTTCACGAGGCCGGTGCCGGGGCAGTACCACTCGTCCTGCGTGATCGGCACGTCCTGCGGGCCGAAGCGCGGATCGGCGACCAGATAGACGCTGGCCTCGCCGCGCACGTGCACGCAGTGGGCGAAACGTCCGGCCGGCACCTCGACCGTCGCATCGGTATCCTCGATGCCGTACTCGAACTCGAACGGCCGCGTCTGCCGCAGGTCCTCGACCACCGGGCGCACGCGATGAAGCAGATACGGCCGCCCCGGTACCGACCAGTGCTGACCGACCGCCGGGGCAGCCGGCAGCACCGTGCGCTCGGGAGCATCCCAGCGCGGCAGGTCATCGAGCACGCTGCGCTGCGCGACGCGACGCAGGCCGCGCGCATCGCGCTCCAGGTAGTACTCGGTGCCGTCCGAGGTATGGCGCACCCAGACCGTGCGCCCGTCGAGTTCGCGCGGACCGAGGGCTTCGATGCGCAGCGTCTCGCGCCGGAAGTCCGGGCCGTTCAGCGTCTGCATGCGGTAAGTCCACGCCCGTCCACGCTCCAGCGGGAACAGGTCGGCCGGATCGTGCTGCGGTCCGCAGCCGGCGACGAGCAGCAGCAGCGCGACCGGCAGCCGCTGCCAGCGAAACGGAAAGGCAGGCCGGTTCATTTTTCCGGCAGCCGCGGATCGGGCAGGTTCTCGATCAGCAGGCGATCGAGTTCGTCGTGACGTTCGCCGAAGCGCGAACGGTCGATCGCCACGCCGAGGCGCACGTCATCGGTACGCCGCCCGACCTGCGGCAGCCCTTCCTGGATGCGCTTCTTCGCGGCGTCGAGCGAGGCGTGCAGATCCTTGCCGTAGGCGAGCCGGTACGCGCGCGGCGCCGCCGCCGGCCGGTCGCCGGCGAGATCGACGACCCAGACGTGGACCGCCCCCGGAAAGCCGTTCGCGGCGTCGGGCTCGCGAATCTCGCTCGCGAGCAGCTGGAAGCGCGCCGGCAGCTCGTCTTCGGCCGGCCAGCCGGCGAAACCCGGCAGCGTCGTCCAGACCAGCCAGTAACTGGCCGTGACCAGCCCCACGGCCGCGAGCTTGACCCACACCGCCAGCCGCGCATGCAGCCACAGGCTGCCGACCAGCAGCGCCAGCAGCACGTAGGCACCGGTGATGCCCCAGCCGGCGGCACTCACTTCAGCCCCCGGACCGCTGCCAGCGGCTTGGCCAGCGTGTTGATGCCGGTCACGCGCCCGTCCGGCATGACCGTGAAGCGCACCGCGGTCACCTCGCTGTTGATGTGTTCGAGCTTCAGCTGCCCGTAGTAGACGACGCTCAAGTGCGGATTGACCTTCACGACGCGCACCTCGACCGGCACCGGCGCGCGCGTGCCCGATTCGTAGTACTGGACATTGACCGTGTATTCCCCGGGCACGACGCCACGCAGCGTCACGACTTCCTCGTTCAGCGGATTCGAGATCACGCGACCGTCGACGATGATCTGATCGCCGACCAGGCCGCGGTCGTCGCGATCGAGGTGCATCAGCCCGGCATCCGGATGCTTGAACCAGACCACCTCGCCGTCCGGGCTCTCGACCCAGGTGTCGATGTCGTCGGGACTGTTGTCCGGCCAGGTCACCGTGATGATGAACTCGGCCTTGGCCTCGATCGTGCCGGTCTTCGCCTTCGGGTTCATCGCCACGAAGGCGAGCAGGAACATGAAGGTGATGCCGAGCAGCGCGTTGAACAGCAGGTCCGTGAACGGATCGAGCTCGAAGTCGCGACGCTTGCGGCGCAGGGACACGTCGTCATCACCCGGCGCGGCGCGCCAGTTCCGTCTCGGCGAAATGCACGATGGCGC
>NZ_DAOLKE010000023.1:0-3491 GCF_035331805.1 Plasticicumulans sp.
CAGAACAGCACCGGCAGGCAGTCGGCCGTCATCACCACGCAGGCCACGCCGGGCGTGCGCGTGATCGCGGCGTCGGCGCGTACCGGCGCATGCACGGTTTCGGCCGCGGCGACCGCGCAGCCGTGCACCTGTTCGAGCCAGGCCGGCGCGCGCGCCAGTCCGAGCGCCGCGCTCAGCAGGCGCCGGTTCTCGGCGACCGCGGCCGGATCGTCGCCGACGTGATCACCGAGGTTGAGGGCGGCGTACGGGCCGCGGCTGACCCCGCCGCGGCGCGTCGTCGCCGCGGCGCGCACGTTCGCCGGCGCCGGCCAGTCCGGCTGCAGCAGGGCAAGCGGTTCCCCGCTCATTCGACGTACTCCCATTCGACGCCATCGGCATCGACGCCGGCGCGTGCATCGAGCCCGTCGAGGCCGGCGTCGCGGCGCAGCACGTCGAGCAGCGCGGCGAGATCGGGCGGCGTCGGCGCGCTCCAGCTCAGGCGCCGGCCGCTGCCCGGATGCGTCAGCGTCAGCCGGCGCGCGTGCAGGGCCTGGCGCCGGAAGCCCTTCAGCGCCGTCGCGAGTTCGTCGCTGCAGCCCGGCGGCAGCCGCAGCCGGCCGCCGTAGACCGGATCGCCGAGCAGCGGGTGGTGCATGAAGGCCATGTGCACGCGGATCTGGTGCGTGCGGCCGGTTTCGAGCTTCAGCGCCAGATGCGTGTGGGCGCGGAAGCGCTCGCGCACGCGGAAATGCGTGATCGCCGGCTTGCCGCCGGGCGTGGCGGCCATGCGCTTGCGGTCGGTGCCGTGGCGGGCGATCGGCACGTCGACGAGCCCGCCCGAGACCAGCACGCCACAGGCGATCGCCTGGTACTCGCGGCCCATCGTGCGCGCCTGCAACTGCTCGACCAGGGCGGTATGCGCGCGCAGGCTCTTGGCGACGACGAGCAGCCCCGAGGTGTCCTTGTCGAGCCGGTGCACGATGCCGGCGCGCGGCAGCTGCGCGGTGACCGGCGCGTGGTGCAGCAGCGCATTGACCAGCGTGCCGTCCGGGTTGCCGGCGGCCGGATGCACGACCAGCCCGGCGGGCTTGTCGATGACCAGGATGTCCTCGTCCTCGTAGCGCACGGCCAGCGGGATGTCCTGCGGGCGGTCGGCGATGACTTCGGTGCGCTCGTACGCGCCGCTGACGCGCTCGCCGCCGAGCACCAGCGCCCGCGGCTTCGCGGGCCTGCCGTCGACGGTCAGCGTGCCGTCCTTCAGCCACTGCTGCAGGCGGGCGCGGGAGTGATCCGGCAGCAGCGCGGCGAGCGCCTGGTCGAGGCGCTGGCCGGCACACTCCGGCGGGATCAGGCAGTCGATGCGTTCAAATTCGGGCATGGAACGGCTCGGACAGGGGGCGAGAGGCGGCCCGGGGTGCAGGCATGGTCTTCGTTCGGGGGCGCAAGATATACTCGGCCGCCCCGTCACCTCGTACAGATCAGCCGAATGTCCGCTCGCTTCCTGCGTCTTCGCCTCGCGACCGTCCTGGCCGCTGCCCTGCTTGCGCCCGGCTGTTCGTGGCTGTCGGAGAAAGCCGACGAGACCCGCGACTGGTCGGCGGCGAAACTGTACAGCGAGGCCAAGGACGCGCTGAACAACGGCGATTACACCAGGGCCATCGGCTACTACGACAAGCTGCAGGCACGCTACCCGTTCGGGCGCTACGCGCAGCAGGCGCAGCTCGAATCGGTCTACGCATACTACCGGGACGGCGAACCCGATTCAGCGGTGGCCGCGGCCGATCGCTTCATCAAGACCTATCCGCGCCACCCCTACGTCGATTACGTCTACTACCTGAAGGGCCTGACCAACTACAACCGCGCCAGCGGTCCGCTCGACCGCCTGATGCCGCCGGACCCGACGCGCACCGATGCCTCGGCGGCGCTGCAGTCCTTCACCGACTTCAACGACCTCGTCACCAAATTCCCGGACAGCCGCTACGCGCCGGATGCGCGCGCGCGCATGCTGTTCCTTCGCAACAACCTCGCCAGCTACGAACTCAACGTCGCGCGCCACTACCAGAGCCGCGGCGCACACGTCGCCGCCGTCAACCGCGCCAAGTACGTGGTCGAGAACTACGCGAGCAGCCCGGCGGCAACCGAGGCGCTGGTGATCATGGTGCGCTCGTACACGGCCATGGGCCTGCCCGAGCTGGCGCGTGATGCGCTGCGCGTGCTGCAGAAGAACGATCCGCAGAATCCGGACATCCCGAAGCTGACGACGCTGGTCGGCACGGCGCCGGGCAAGGGCTGACAGAGAGGCGCGCCGCGCATGTGGGATTTCTTCGAGACCGTCCGTCACCGTCACTCGGTGCGCATCTACCAGCAGGACATGCCGGTCGACGAGGCCCGCCTGCACGCGATCCTGGAGATGGCCTGCGCCGCTCCGTCGGCCGGTGACCTGCAGGCCTACCGCATCGTCGTCGTGCGCGACGCCGATGAGCGCCGGGCGCTGTCGGTCGCGGCCGACAATCAGGGCTTCATCGCCGAGGCACCGGTATGTCTGGTGTTCTGCGCCGATCCGGTGCGCTCGGGTGCCGAGTTCGGCGAACGCGGCGAACGCCTGTACGCGCTGCAGGACACGACGATCGCCGCCGCCTACGCGCAGCTTGCGATCGTCGCTGCCGGCATGGGCTCGGCGTGGATCGGCTACTTCGACGATCAGGCCGTGCGCGACCTGCTCGGCCTCGACCCGGCGCTGCAGCCGGTGGCGCTGATGACGGTCGGCTACCCGGCCGAACTGCCGGTGCCGACGCCGCGCCGGCGGCTCGCGGAAGTCGTCAGCTTCCGCTGAGGCCGCCGGCGGCGGCGGCAACGCCTCAGGGCTGCGCGCCGAGGAAGCTCGCGAGCGCCTGCACGTCGGCCTCGGACAGACCCTGCACCATCGAGCGCATCACCGAATCCGGCGAGCGGTCGTGGCCCTGGCGGAAGTCGTTCAGCACGCGCAGCAGATAACCCGGCTTCTGGCCCGCGAGCCGCGCCCGGCCGTCCTTGCCGTGCGCATCGGCGCCGTGGCAGCTCTGGCAGCGCGCCGCGTACAGCTTCGCCCCGCTGGCGACCAGCGCGGCATCGGCGGCCGGCTCCGGCTGCGGCGGCTGCAGCGCGTAATAGACGGCGAGCAGCGCCTTCTCGTCGTCCGTGAGCTTCGCCATCAGGTCGTTCATGACCTTGCGATAGCGCTCGGCCCCCTGGAACTGGCCGAACTGCGTGAGCAGATACTCGATCGACTGCCCGGCAAGGTCCGGATAATCCGCTCGCGTCGATTCCCCGCCGGCGCCGTGGCAGGCCGCGCAGAAGGCCGAGCGCTCGCGCCCGCGCTCCAGCAGATCGGCCTGCACGCCCGGATTCGCCCGGGCTTCGGCAAGCAGCGCCTGCGCGCGCGCAAGCACCGGAGCGCTGTCGGCATGCGCCGCCGCCCCCAGCAGCAGCCACAGCGCGGCGACGGCATACCGCATGCCCCGCCCCCCGGCTCG
>NZ_DAOLKE010000023.1:3591-21739 GCF_035331805.1 Plasticicumulans sp.
CCAGCAGCAGCCACAGCGCGGCGACGGCATACCGCATGCCCCGCCCCCCGGCTCGCTCCCCCGGCTCGTCCCCTGAATCCTCCGCTCATCCCCATCGACTGCCCTCCTCCTTATGGTTGTGGACAGGCTGCTGCTGATTGCTGATTGTTGATCGCTGCCTGCGGCCCCGTCAGCGCCGGAACCCGGACGTGATCGGATAGCGCCGGTCACGGCCGAAGGCGCGCGGCGTGATGCGCACGCCCGGGGCCGCCTGCCGGCGCTTGTATTCGTTGAGGATCACCAGCCGCGCGACGCGCTCGACGGTGGCGCGCTCGAAGCCGTCGGCGACGAGTTCCTCGACCGAGCGGTCGCGCTCGACGTAGGCCTCCAGGATCGCATCGAGCACGTCGTACGGCGGCAGCGAGTCCTGGTCGGTCTGGTCGGGGCGCAGCTCCGCGGACGGCGGCCGGTCGATGACCCGCTGCGGGATGACGGGCGTCTGCGCCTGGCGGTTGCGCCACGCAGCCAGCCGGTAGACCAGCGTCTTCGGTACGTCCTTGATCGGCGCGAAACCGCCGGCCATGTCGCCGTACAGCGTCGAGTAGCCGACGGCGGTCTCGCTCTTGTTGCTCGTGGTCAGCACCAGCCGGCCGGTCTTGTTCGACAGCGCCATCAGCAGCACGCCGCGGCAGCGTGCCTGGATGTTTTCCTCGGTGGTGTCCGGCGGCAGGCCCGCGAACAGCGGTTCGAGCGTGTGCAGGAAGGCATCGAAGGCCGGCTCGATCGGCAGCAGGTGGTAATCGACGCCGAGCGTGCGTGCCTCGATCGCGGCGTCCTCGTTGGACATGCCGGCGGTGTAGCGCGAGGGCAGCGACACGGCACTGACCGCATCGGCCCCGAGCGCATCGACGGCGATCGCCAGCGTCAGCGCCGAATCGATGCCGCCGGAGAGCCCGAGCACCGCGCCGCGGAAGCCGTTCTTGCGCACGTAGTCGCGCGTGCCGAGCACCAGCGCCGCGTAGACCTCGGCCTCGTCCTCGGGGGCTTCGGCGAGTGGTCCGGGGCGCGGCACCAGCGCGCCGCCGATGCGATCGAAACCAAGCGGATACAGGCCCTCGACGAAGGCCGGCGCGCGCGCGAGCAGCGTGCCGTCGGCATCGACGAGCAGCGAGCCGCCATCGAACACCAGTTCGTCCTGACCGCCGACCTGGTTGACGTAGACGATCGGCACACCGGCCTCGTGCACGCGCGCGTGCAGGATCGTCAGCCGCTCGCCGGCCTTGGCGCGGTGCCACGGCGAGGCATTGAGGTTCAGGATCAGCTCGGCCCCGGCCTGCGCGGCCTGCGCGACCGGGCCGGGCTGCCAGATGTCCTCGCAGACCGTCAGTCCGAAGCGGGTGCCGAGGTGCTCGACCACGCACGGCCCGCTGCCGGGCACGAAGTAGCGCTTCTCGTCGAACACGCCGTAGTTCGGCAGCAGCTGCTTGGCGTAGACGCCGAGCGCCCGGCCGCCGGCGAGGAAGGACGCTGCGTTGTACAGGCCGCCGAGACCGCGCTGCGGATGGCCGATCACCAGCGCCGGTCCGTGCGCGGCCGCGGTCGCGAGTTCGGCGAGGGCGGCCTCGCAGCGGCTGACGAATTCGGGGCGCAGCAGCAGGTCCTCGGGCGGATAGCCGCACAGCGCCAGCTCCGGGAACACCACGACGCCGGCGCCGAGTTCCGTCTGCGCCTGCCGGGCGAGTTCGAGGATGCGGCGCGTGTTGCCGGCGATGTCGCCGACCAGCGGGTTGAACTGCGCCATCGCGACGGTCAGGGCAGCGGGGGCGGCGGCACTCATCGACGGACTCCGGAAGTCGGGACGGACGGGGGACGAACGGGACGGACGGAGCCTGTCATCAGAACACAAACCCGCAGCCCGCAAAAAGCGAAGGGCGAGGTCCGCGACCCCGCCCTTCGGTCAGACGACCCGCCGGACGCTGCCGGCGGGCGGTGACGGCTCAGCCGGCGAAGAAGCCGTTGATCGCCTCGCCGATGTCGGCCGGCGAACGGACGGTCTTGACGCCCGCGGCCTCGAGGGCGGCGAACTTGTCCTTCGCGGTGCCCTTGCCGCCGGCGATGATCGCACCGGCATGGCCCATGCGCTTGCCCGGAGGTGCCGTGACGCCGGCGATGTAGGCGACGACCGGCTTGCGGACGTTGGCCTTGATGAACTCGGCCGCTTCCTCCTCGGCCGAACCGCCGATCTCGCCGACCATGACGATGCCCTTGGTGGCGCTGTCGGCCTCGAACATCTCCAGCACGTCGATGAAGCTCATGCCGTGGATCGGGTCACCGCCGATGCCGACGCAGGTCGACTGGCCGAGACCGATGCGCGTGGTCTGGTGCACGGCCTCGTAGGTCAGCGTGCCCGAGCGCGAGACGATGCCGATCTTGCCCGGCTGGTGGATGTGGCCGGGCATGATGCCCATCTTGCACTCGCCCGGGGTGATCAGGCCGGGGCAGTTCGGGCCGATCAGCCGGACGTCCGAGCCCTTCAGCGCGGCCTTGACCTTCAGCATGTCGAGGACCGGGATGCCCTCGGTGATGCAGGCGATGACCTTGATGCCGGCGTCGGCGGCTTCGAGGATCGCATCGGCCGCGAACGGCGCCGGCACGTAGATCATCGAGGCGTTGGCACCGGCGTCGCGCACGGCTTCATGGACGGTGTTGAACACCGGCTTGCCGAGGTGGGCCGAACCGCCCTTGCCCGGGCTGACACCACCGACCAGGTTGGTGCCGTAGGCCAGGCACTGCTCGGAGTGGAACGTACCCTGCGAACCCGTGAAGCCCTGGCAGATCAGCTTGGTGTTCTTGTCGATCAGGATGCTCATGTAACTCCCCCTCTCACTTCGCGGCGGCGACGGCGGCCTTGGCGGCTTCGGTCAGGTCGTCGGCAGCGATGATGTTCATGCCGCTTTCCGACAGCATCTTGCGGCCGGCCTCGACGTTCGTGCCCTGCAGGCGCACGACGACGGGAATGGTCAGGCCGACTTCCTTGACCGCGGCGATGATGCCTTCGGCGATCAGGTCGCAGCGGACGATGCCGCCGAAGATGTTGACGAAGATCGCGCGGACCTTGTCCGAGGAGAGGATGAGCTTGAACGCCTTGGCGACGCGCTCGGCCGTGGCACCGCCGCCGACGTCGAGGAAGTTCGCCGGCTCGCCGCCGTGCAGCTTGACCATGTCCATGGTCGCCATCGCCAGACCGGCGCCGTTGACCATGCAGCCGATGTTGCCGTCGAGCGCGACGTAGTTCAGGCCGATCTCGTGCGCGAGGTTCTCGCGCTCGTCTTCCTGCGTCGAATCACGCCACTCGGCGATGTCCTTGTGGCGGTACAGCGCGTTGTCGTCGAGGCCGATCTTGGCATCGAGCGCGAGCAGCTTGCCCTCGCCGGTGACGATCAGCGGGTTGATCTCGACCAGCGAGGCGTCCTTGGCGACGAACATGTCATAGAGACCGTTCATGACCTTGACCAGATGATCGACCTGCGGCTTGGCGAGTCCCATGCCGAAGCCCAGCTGGCGGGCCTCGTAGGCCTGGAAGCCGGCGGCCGGATCGATGGCGACGGTCAGGATCTTCTCGGGCGTGCTTTCGGCGACTTCCTCGATGTCCATGCCGCCTTCGGAAGAACCGATGAACGCGATGCGCTTGGTGCTGCGATCGACCAGCACCGACAGGTACAGCTCATCGACGATGTTCAGGCCTTCCTCGATCAGCAGTGCATGGATCGGCAGGCCCTCGGGACCGGTCTGCTTGGTCGCGAGCCGGGTGCCGAGCAGCGAGCCGGCGATGTCCTCGACCTCCTGCAGGCTGCGCGCCAGCTTGACGCCACCGGCCTTGCCGCGGCCGCCCGCGTGCACCTGCGCCTTGACCACCCACACGGAGCCCCCCAGCTCCTTGGCGGCGGCCACGGCTTCCTTCGGCGAAGTTGCCTTGATGCCGCGCGGCACCGCGACGCCGAACTGGCGGAAAAGCTCCTTTGCTTGGTATTCGTGCAGATTCATGCGAATTCCACCCCCTTTCGATAGGAGCCGGTATCCTATCGGACGGCGCCACAAAAGCCTATCGGCCGCCGCCCGTCCGCAAGCGTGTTGCGCGCACCGCCCATGAGTCGATACCTGCTGCTCCTGCTGCTCGTCCTCGCCGCCGTCTGGTGGCTGCGCCGCGCCCGGCGCCCGCAAGCCCCGGCAAGGCCGCAGGCACCGGCACAACCGGCAAAACCTGACTGGCCTGCAATGGTGCGCTGCACGGAGTGCGGCATACACTTCCCGGCAACCGATGCGGTGCGCGATGCCGATGCGCGTCCGTATTGCTGCCCGGCGCACCGCGAGCGCCATGCGCTGCGCCCACCCAAGGACTGAACGGCCGCCGCCGCACGGGCGCCGGCCCCGCCTGAGGCCCTGCTGAACGATGATCGTTACGGACAGCGTCATGGACCGGCGACGCGGCTGGTCGGTGCTGCGCGCCTACGTGCTGTACCGCCTGGTGCTGGCCACGCTGCTGCTCGGCATCACGCTCGCCGAGCTGGCCGGCAAGCTGTTCGGTGCCGAAGACCCGCGCCTTTACTGGTGGACGATCGGCAGCTATTTCGGCCTGCTCGCCACCGGCTTCCTGCTGAGCTACCTGCGCCGGCCCGACCTCATCGTGCAGGCGACGCTGCACGCCGGCCTCGACATCGTCGTGTTCACGGCGCTGATGTACGCAAGCGGCGGGGCTTCCGGCAGCCTCGGGGCGCTGCTGGTGTCGGCGATCGCCGGCAGCGCGATCCTGCTGCCGCGCCGGCTGGTGATCACGGTCACGGCCGCGGCGGCCCTCGCGATCATCGGCGTCTGGCTGTACGGCATCTGGCAGAGCTTCGCACTGCGCACCGGCGCGCCGTACCTGAGCCTCGACCTGCTGCCGCCGCTGGTGGACTGGGCGCTCGTGCATGGCGCCTCCGGCGGCCAGACGGCGCTGATCTGTCTGGCGCTGGCCGCCGCCGCCGCCGCCGCGTACACGATCGCCGAGCGCACGCGCAACAGCGAGACCCTGGTGCTCGAACGCACGCAGGAGCTGCTGGAGATGGCGGAGCTGAACGCGGCGATCATCCGCCACCTGCAGTCCGGCATCCTCGTCGTCGATCGTCACGCGCGCGTGAAGCTGATGAACCAGATGGCGGCCGAGCTGCTCGACTTCCACGAGCGCCCGATCGGCCTGCCGCTGTCGGACATCTCGCCGCTGCTGTCGCAGCGCCTCGGCGCCTGGATCGGCTCGGGCCTGACGCAGACCCAGCCGTTCCGGCCCGCCGAGCACCTGCCGGAGCTGATCCCGGAGTTCACGGCGCTGTCCGGCAACCTCGCCTTCGAGACACTGGTCTTCATCGAGGACTCGAATGCCGCCGCCGCACGGCTGCAGCAGATCAAGCTCGCCGCGCTCGGGCGCCTGACCGCGAGCATCGCCCACGAGATCCGCAATCCCCTCGCCTCGATCAGCCACGCCGCGCAACTGCTGGTCGAATCGACCGCCAACCCCGGCGAGAAACGCCTCGGCAAGATCATCCACGACAACGCCGGGCGCGCGAACCAGATCATCGCCAACGTCCTCGACCTGTCGCGGCGCGACAAGGCCAGTCCCGAGGACATCCACCTGCGCAGCTGGCTGGAGGACTTCTGCCACGACTTCATGCGCGGGCGCGGCGATCCGATGCCGGAGATGGAAATCCGCGTGCAGCCGGAAGACCTCACCGTGCATTTCGATGCCGGCCACCTGCAGCAGGTGCTGTGGAACCTCTGCAACAACGCCTGCGAGCACGGCACGCTGCCCGGCGAATCGCCGCGCGTGCGCATCCTCGCCGCGCTCGACCCCGAGCGCTTCCGGCCCTACCTCGACGTCATCGACTTCGGCGCCGGCATCCCCGAGGCCGAGGCGCGCCAGATCTTCGAGCCCTTCTTCACCACCAATCCGAAGGGCACCGGTCTCGGCCTGTACCTGTCGCGCGAGATGTGCGAGGCCAACCGCGCACAGCTTCAGTACCGCCCGAACCCCTCCGGCCAGGGCAGCTGCTTCCGGCTGACCCTGCCGACCGCCACCCGCACGCCGGCGACGACGATGAACACGACGGAGGAACCGACGTGGAATCTTGCCGGGCGCTGATCCTCGACGACGAACCCGACCTGCGCGATCTGATCGCCCTGACCCTCGAACCGATGGGCGTGCAGTGCGTGCCGGCCGCGACGCTCTCGGCCGCCCGCACCGCGCTGGCCAGCCAGGGGCCGTTCCATTTCTGCCTGACCGACATGCGCCTGCCCGACGGCAACGGCCTCGATCTGGTGGCGCTGATCCAGCGCCAGTACCCCGAGATGCCGGTGGCGGTGATCACCGCGCACGGCAACGTCGAGAGCGCGGTCGAAGCCCTGAAGCTCGGTGCCTTCGACTTCGTCTCCAAACCCTTCGACATCGCCACGCTGCGGGCGATGGTCGATCAGGCCCGGCGGCTGGCCGGCGTGCCGGCCGGGCGCGACGGCGGCCCGAACCGGCCCGACCTGATCGGCGCCAGCCCGGCGATGGAGCGCGTGCGCTCGATGATCCGCAAGCTCGCGCGCAGCCAGGCGCCGGTGTTCATCGGCGGCGAATCCGGCACCGGCAAGGAGGTCGTCGCGCGCCTGATCCACGCTTCCGGCTCGCGCGCCGAGCGGCCGTTCGTGCCCGTCAACTGCGGCGCGATCCCGGCCGAACTGATGGAGAGCGAATTCTTCGGCCACCGCAAGGGCGCCTTCACCGGCGCGGTCGCCGACAAGCCCGGCCTGTTCCAGGCCGCCCACGGCGGCACGCTGTTCCTCGACGAGGTCGCCGAACTGCCGCAGGCCATGCAGGTCAAGCTGCTGCGCGCGATCCAGGAGCGCGCGATCCGCCCGATCGGCGGCGCGCACGAACTGCCGGTCGACGTGCGCGTGCTGTCGGCCAGCCATCGCGACCTCGCCGCCGAGGTGCAGGCCGGGCGCTTCCGGCAGGATTTCTACTACCGGCTCAACGTCATCGAACTGCGGCTGCCGGCGCTGCGCGAGCGCGGCGGCGACATCCTGCCGCTGGCCGATTACCTGCTCGACCGGCTGGCGCGCGAAGCCGGGGTGGCACGACCGCTGCTGGCCGCCGACGCCCTCGAAGCCCTCGCCGCCTACGACTTCCCCGGCAACGTCCGCGAGCTCGAGAACATCCTCGAACGCGCGTTCACGCTGTGCGAGGGCGAGGCGATCCGCGCCGCGGATCTGCACCTGCCCGCCCGCACGCACGAACCCCAGGCTTCGTCGTCCCCGGCCGAATCCCAGTCCCTGCCCCTCCCGCCAAGCGGCGTCAGCGACCTCGAAGGCTATCTGGAGTCGCTGGAGAAGGAAGCCATCGAAAAGGCGCTGGAAGCCTGCCGCTGGAACAAGACCGCGGCCGCCGAGAAACTCGGCATCAGCTTCCGGGCACTGCGCTACCGGCTGAAGAAGCTCGGCATGGAGTGAGGCTGCCGCCAGCGCGGTCCGGACGGTTTTTTCACGGGTGACGCATTACGTCACATGCCGCCACTCTGCGTTAAGCAACCCGCCATTTCCGTACCCCCGATTCCGTCGCCACAGCTATATTTCAATTAATGTCTTTTTGAATCAAAAACCTGCATCAACTGGCAAGTCTATTGCCCTGCGGACATCGAGCGTCGCTTCCGACGCCGTCGAACCTCGACCCGATTGTCCAAGGAGAGCGCCCCATGAACACGCAGCACGTCATGCGCAAGGCCCAGCAGGGCTTCACCCTCATCGAACTGATGATCGTCGTGGCGATCATCGGCATCCTCGCCGCGATCGCGATTCCGGCCTATCAGGACTACACGATCCGCGCCCGCGTCACGGAAGGCATCAACCTGGCCTCTGCCGCCAAGACTGCCGTTTCGGAATATCGCATTGCTCGTTCCGCTTTTCCGACCGGCAACGCGTCTGCCGGCCTGAATGGTACGATTACCGCCCCCAACGTCACTAGCGTGAAGGTGGGTACGAGTGGCGTGATTACCATCACTTACAACAGCACTGTTTCTGGCGTAGGCACAAACAATACTCTCCTGTTCAATCCAACGTTGGCCAATGGTGCCATCACTTGGACCTGTAGCGGTACCGGCAGCAGCACCATCGCCTCCAAATATCGGCCTAGCGCTTGTCGCCCCTGATTTAAGACTGGAAGGGTGGCACATGCCACCCTTTTTTTATTTTTCACCTTACGCACTCAAGCCAGACAGATATCAACACGGTCTTTTGAATGCGAAACCGCCACTTTTTAGCTGGTCTATTTTTTTATTGCATATTACTGCTTACAGCCTTGACATACTGGCAAGGACTGCAAGGCCCATGGCTTCTGGACGACATGAGTAACTTGGGCGCCTTATCGCTATTAGACAACCCGAATAGCGAGTGGCAAGATATAATTTTCTCTAACCGTTCCGGCCTGCTTGGGCGTCCAATCAGTGTTCTGAGCTTTATTCTCGACTACAAAGCCAATGGCCTCTTACCATGCCAGTTCAAATTCACCAACCTGATGTTGCACCTGCTTTGTACCTGCCTAGTGTTCTGGCTGATACTAGAAATCGGCAAAGGCCTGAATGAAAGACGAATACCACTAGCAGCCGCATTAGTCGGAACAGCATTTTGGGCATTTGCACCTTTACTCGTATCGACTGTGTTATACGCCGTACAACGCATGGCTCAATTATCCTGTCTGTTTTCACTGGCAGGATTACTTGCCTATGCCCATGGTCGCAGCATTGTCACTACACGACCATGGATAGGCAAATGCCTGATGGTCAGCAGCGTATTATTGTGGCTGCCATTGGCTTCACTCAGCAAGGAAAATGGTATTTTGTTACCTTATTTACTTTTCTGTACTGAGTTTTACGTTTTTCGTTTTCGAGGCAACATCAGTATTCGCAAATGGTTGAAAACATACTTCGCGGCCTTCTGCATACTACCAAGCCTAGCTGCAGCACTCTGGCTACTTAGCCATCCACAGATTTTTTTAAACGGCTACAGCTTGCGGGAATTTAACCTAAGCCAAAGACTGATGACTGAGCCACGAGTAATTTCGGATTATGTCATTCAGTTTATTTTACCCAATGGCGGCCGCATGGGGCTTTACCATGACGATTTCCCGTTATCCAGCAGCATACTCGAACCGCCCTCGACATTATTGATGGCTCTTGCCCTTCTTGGCTCAGTCTTAGCGAGCATCAGGGCAACCAGTATCGCATCTCGCGCACTTGCCTTTGGCTGGTTGTTTTTCCTGACTGGCCATCTACTAGAGAGTACGATTTTTTCCTTGGAAATTTATTTCGAACACCGCAATTACCTGCCATCTATCGGTTTAGCAAGCGGCATTGCTCTTGGGCTTGATCAGACATTGAGAACACCAAACAATCGCCAACGCATGCTGGCCGCCGGCGTTTTGTTTACTATCATTTCTGCGACCGCAACTTATCAGCGCACCGGAACATGGCGCGATTACGATTTAATGCTTGAATCTGCGATCAAATATCACCCCGGCTCTTACCGCTTACTCTCTGATTTAGCTGTGCGCCGTGCCCAGCACGGAAACATCGGACTTGCTCTGAAAACACTGGAACAATCACTGAAACTTGCACCTAGCATACGCCCTGCCGAACCAATTGCCCGATTAGCCTTAATCTGTATTGCCCGCACACAAGTCGAAATAACCGATTACGCGTTCCAGCCTGTACCGACTGACTGGCGACCTCTACACGCGCCCATTGTTTTCGCCAGCTCCGCATTGGGCCACCTCAATTCATTGCTGACTAAAGAAGCATGCCCTAGTATCGACAAGACCCGCCTGATCACCGGTTTAAATCTGCTGCTTGCTTCCATGCCAGTCGATCACATGAAAGGCAACTTTGAAAATTGGACCTTGTTTTTCGAAGCCGCGCGAACTGCCACTTTAACCAATGATCAAGACGCATTTATCCGTTATCTGCAAACAGCGATGAAAATCGATCCGACACGCCCGGAGGCTGGTGCATCGCTGATCGTTTATTTTTTGAATCAGGATCGACGCGAACAGGCCTTGGCCACGTTTGATGCGATGCAAGCGGCAAACCCCGCACCCGACCGGCGCTTCTCCGAGGATCTGCAGCGTCTGAAATCCCTGCTCTGGCCGCAAGCCGACTGAAACGATGCCCAAACTTTCGATCATCATTCCCGCGCGCGACGAAGCCGCCAATCTCGGCGCCGTGCTGACCGGCATTCGCAGGCAATTGCCCGATGCCGAACTGATTGTGGTTGACGACGGCTCGACGGATGACACCGGCCGCATCGCCATGGATGCAGGTGCGCATGTCGTCCGCCATCCTCAGGCACTCGGCAACGGCGCAGCGATCAAGGCCGGTGCGCGCAGGGCCGGCGGAGACGTGCTGGTGTTCATGGACGGGGATGGCCAGCATGATCCGGCTGACATTCCCGGATTGCTCGGCCGGATCGACACCGGCTACAGCATGGCGGTCGGTGCCCGCAGCCATGCCTCGCAGGCCAGTCTGGGCCGCTCGTTCGCCAACCGTTTCTATAACCGGCTGGCCAGCTGGATGACCGGGCAGCGCATCGATGATCTGACATCGGGATTCCGGGCCGTGCATGCGGACCAGTTCCGGGAATTCCTGCATCTGTTGCCCAATGGCTTTTCCTATCCAACCACGATCACGATGGCGTTTTTCCGCAGCGGTTACCCGGTCGGCTATGTTCCGATCATCGCCGGAAAACGGCTTGGCAAAAGCCATATCAAGCCCTTGCAGGATGGCCTCAGATTTTTGCTGATCATCTTCAAGATCGGCACTCTCTATTCACCGATCAAACTGTTTGGCCCAATCAGCCTGCTGTTCCTGCTGTCCGGCCTCAGCAATTACATTTACACATTCATCAATGGCCACCGATTCACGAACATGTCGGCGCTATTGCTGAGTGCTGCTGTAATCGTATTCCTGGTCGGCCTTGTATCCGAGCAGATCACTGCTCTGATGTACCAGAAACAATGAAAAACTGTCCGGACAGTCAAGACTCCGACATGCCCCCCCCTCAATCGGACTATCAGGGCTTCTACGACCGGATCGCACACGATTACCATCGATCACGATATGGCACCCGCTATGGCCGTCTTTTCAGGGCTTTGCATCAGGGCGCTCTGGGAGAACTGCTGACGGCTCTGCCAGCTGGAGCGTTTGCTCTCGAAGTGGCCTGCGGCACCGGCCACACCACCGAACTGCTGCGGGATCGCCGGATCGAGTTCATTGCCTGCGATCTGACGCCGAACATGCTGCAGGAGTTGCGAGAGCGCGTAGGTATCGACCTGCGCCTGGTTCGCAGCGATGCGATGTGCCTGCCGTTTGCCGACGCCAGTTTCGATCTGGTGGTTTCGACACGCTTCATGCATCTGTTCGAACCGGTCCATCAGAAACGTCTGCTGCTTGAAATGCACCGGGTGCTACGACCGGGCGGCCGTCTGATCGTCGACTTTGACCATTTCACCAGCCGCTGGCTCCTGGCGGTACCACATCTCGCCTACAACCTGATCCGCTACCGCCGGCTGGCGCCGGATACCCATTACAACCGTATCGCGCAAACCGAACGCCTGCTGACCGATTGCGGCTTCACGCAGATCGACAGCATCGGCATCGGTGGTTACCACCTGATCGTGCCTGCGCTGTATTCGCCCGCGCTGGCACTGCGCTGGGGCATACGTCATCAGCATTCCCCCTGGCGCTGGCTCGCGGAACAGTTCGTCTGTACCGGATTGCGCCGGTGAAGATTTTGCTGGCCGCGCCCAAGATTTGCCCTCCCTGGACCGAGGGACGCAAACGTTTCGTCCGTGATCTGGCCAGCGGCTTTTCCCGACATCACGACGTACATGTCGTCACCACCGCGGAACCCGGCGAGCAGCCGTCGTTCGCCACCGATGCCACCTGCGTGCCGGCATCCGGTGGCTTTTCCCATCTTTCCGGCTTTCATCGGGCGCTCGGGCGCTGCCTGCGTACCTGGCAGCCCACCTGGGTCTGCCATCTGTCCATCGGTTCCTTCCACGGCCATTATCGCTACGGCAACCTGGCCAGCCTGTGGCTCGCCGATCGTCAGTGCCGCATTCGAGGCCTGGCCTGTCTGACTGTCATGTATGCGATTGCACACGAAAGCTCTGCGGTCGAACTCGCCCGCCATGTCAGGCATCTGCTCGCTAACGACGACACAGCCGGCCCCCGCCGGATACGGTTCGGGATGTTACTGGGAGATTCGGATCGCCCTGCACCCGCCAAGGGCCGTGATGGCAAGGCACTGCTGTTCATGGCCGGAATGAGTGAGGCAACCCCGGAACGGCTCGAACACGTACTGTCGGTCCGTGGCCTGCGTGAACTCCTGCGCGCCGGCCACTGGCTGGCTCCCGCAGGCTACCGACTGACGCTGGCAATACCGTTGCTCGAATCACCACTGCTGCGCCGGTGCCTGCTGGAGCATCCAGACAATGCCTGGCCGATGCCTGCGCTGGATTTCAGGGGAATCGCCGCGGTACCGGCGATCTTTTCGGGATACGACTTTTTTGTGTTTCCCTATGGCCGGGAGGAAACCGCTTTCGTGCCGACCTCGGTGATCGAAGCCATGAATGCCGGCATCGCCTGCGTGCTGCCACAGCGACACTTTCTGTCCGGATTGCACAATGCAGGCCGCACGGCGCTGAGTTATTCACCTGGCGACGGGGAATCACTCGCCCGCTGTCTGCTGGCCGCAGCCGGCAGGGATGGACTGATCGACAGCCTCCGTCTTGAAGCCTGGAACATGGTGCAAATGCGTTATTCGATCGAGGGCACCTGCGCCGATCTGCTCGAATATTATGAGCAGATCGGCGCGGTTGCAGGATGCAGTCACTGATGGCTGATCCTCGACGCATCATCGTGGTCACCACCTCGTACCCGGACAGCGGGGACGGCAGCGAAGCGGCGGGCAGTTTCGTGGCGGATACCTGTGCCGCACTGGCCACTCATCGGCCGGTGACCGTCCTCGCACCCGGGCTGGGCAACAGATCCGCCGAAATGCCGACGCCCGACCTCGAACGCTACCGTGTACCGCGCCTGCCCCTGTCCCTTCTGCGCGCCGGACATCCCGGAGACTGGCCGGCCATCATCACCAGTCTGCGCTCCGGATATGCCGCCCTCGAACGGCTGGTGCGGCAGGGCAACATTGACCACATCCTCTGCCTGTGGGCGCTGCCTTCGGGTTACTGGGGAGCCGCCATGCAGCGGCGCTACGGCATTCCCTATTCCGTCTGGGCGCTGGGCAGCGATATCTGGCAACTGGGCCGCCTGCCGGTCATCGGCCGGGTGGTCGCGCACGTCCTGAGAGATGCGCACCATTGCTACGCCGACGGCGAACTGCTGCGCCAGGAAGTCGAAACCCTGTCCGGCCGTGCCTGTACCTTCCTGCCCTCGACACGCCGGCTCGATGCCGGACAGCCCACGCCCCCACGCACTGCGGCTCCCTGGCGGATGGCCTATCTCGGTCGATGGCACCCGAACAAGGGCACGGACCTGTTGCTGGATGCGTTGGCGCTGCTGCCGCAGACGGCCTGGGACCGCATCGAGCGCATCCGCATCGCCGGCGGAGGACCGCTGGATGAACTTGTCCGGGCCGGCGTCAGCCGCCTGCAGACTGCGGGAAGGCCGGTCGATCTCGAAGGCTACAAGGATACGGGCCAAGCCATTGAATTGCTTGGATGGTCTGATTACGTATTGATCCCGTCCCGCATCGAAAGCATCCCGGTGATCTTCTCGGATGCGATGCGATGCGGAAGGCCGGTCATCACCACCCCGGTGGGTGACCTGCCCGCGCTGGTTGAGCGATTATTGAACGGCGTCTGTGCCAGTGGCGTTGATGCCGGCGCCTACGCTGAAGCCCTGCGGCATGCCCTCACGAACGGACCGGTGCAATGGCTCGACGGCGTGAAGCGGGCCGCCCGCGAATTCGATCTGGCAGCCGTCGCTCAGCGACTGTCAGCAGAGCTGGCGTCTGCAGACGGCTCCTGACCTGCCAGGTGCTCCAGCTCGGCCCTGGAAAACCGGCGAATGCCCAGTGCCGCCCCGCCCCAGATCCCCAGCACGGCAGCCGTGGCCAGATTGGCCGCCCGGTTGCCAGCCGCCACCCAGATGCCATCTGCTGCCGGTATCTGGCAATGACCGAGCAGCAGCAGCAGGGTCAGGTCATACCCACCGAGCCCCATCGGCATCAGCGACAACAAACCCGTGAAGACGCTGACCGAACTGATCGCCAGCACTGTAGGCCAGTTCAGCTCATGACCGAGCAGTCCAAGCAGCACCATGTGCCGCAGCGAATAGACCAGCACGTCCGACAAAGCCACCAGCGCAGCTGCCACCAGGCCAGCCGGCGACAGCCCCCGGCGCAGGCACAGAATGGTCTCCTGCCAACGCCGGGCCAGTCGTTCGAAGCGCCCCTGCAGAAGACGCAGCGGCAGTCGCAGCCGGCGCCTCCAGATCATCACCAGAGCAAGCGTGCAGACGATGACGCCGATCGCCACCGGCAGGGCAGTCCCCACTCGCCCCACCCCGCGCGCCAGCAGA
Source organism: Plasticicumulans sp. (assembly GCF_035331805.1). Taxonomy (NCBI): domain Bacteria; kingdom Pseudomonadati; phylum Pseudomonadota; class Gammaproteobacteria; family Candidatus Competibacteraceae; genus Plasticicumulans; species Plasticicumulans sp. The sequence goes on from NZ_DAOLKE010000023.1 coordinate 18,234, forward strand.
TACGCACCCCCCATGAGCGCAGCGACTGCCCAGAAGGCGTAATACAGCAGACCGTCGACAAACATCCATGCGCTGACCGCCGGAGCCGGCAAGCCCGTGAAACGTCGCAGCAGCACGATGCGCAGCAGCAACCCGAGCTTGGCCGGGAACAGATAGCTGACCAGAGCCGTCAGCGAGAACACCTGGAACAGGGTCCGATAACGATCCGGGGCGATCGTACGCATATAGAACCACCAGCGCGCCGGTTCACAGCAGTAATGCCAGAGTACCGTGACCATGAGCCCGGCCAGCCAGGGGTCCGCGATTCGCTCCCCCAACAGGGTGAATCCGGAAATAAACGGCTCGATCACAACACTCGCTGTCCCAGCAGCCAGCGATGCAGGGACCATCGGTTCAGGGCGCCGAACTGCACATCCAGCCGCTCCAGCATCGCCAGCACCGGCCCCTGAGTGCGAGGGAAGCGGTTCAGCAACTGCAGAACCGGCAGCATGGCAGTGAAAACCGGCACGCCACCGGCACCGAGCATCATGATTTCCGGTCCGGTGATCGAGTGAAACTCCCGCATCCCGAAACCGCTGCCACCGGTCGTATGGCCAGCACTGGCCGGCCGCAGGCGGGCAATGATTTCAAGCACCTCCTGAGCAGGTTCAATCATCAGCAACTGGCCACCCGGCTTCAGCAGCGGAATCAGTTGCGCCATCATGGCTGACCGTGAGGCTGGTGAGACGTACATCAATACCGTGATGGCTACGATCGCATCGAAACTGCCGGCAGCAAATGGCAGGCGGGCAGCATCTGCGCAGACGCTGCCCGCAACATTTTGCTGATAACGCCGACAGTACGGCCATGCGAAATCCACGCCGGTCAGGCACAGATCGGTTCGATGACCCAGCATTTCCTGCCCGATACGCCCATAGCCGCATCCCAGATCCAGCACCCGTGCACCCTGCGGCAGCAGGGGCAACAACTGGCCACAGACCACGCGCGCATGGAAACGATGCAGATACCGGTTCAGCGCCGGCGCCAGACCGCGAAACAGCACACCGACCGGCGCATCCTGGTATTCAGCAGCCCGGTTTTCCCAGCGGGCGCGCAAGTCGGTGAAGCGTGCACCCGCTTGTTCACGCTCCGGAACCGCGATCTCCCCCTCCTCACCCATGCACGCACCTGACAACGGCATCAATGATCCGTCTCACATCGGCATCTTCAAGTTTCGGCGACAACGGCAGACTCACCGTCTGTCGACCGATGCGCATCGCATTCGGCCACTGCTCCGGCCGCCAACCGAAACGCTGCTGATAATACGGATGCTCGGGAATGCTCAAGTAATGCACACCAACCCCGATCCTGCACGCTGTCATTGCATCGAGAAACGCATCCCGACTCAGTCCTGCGCGAGATTCGTCAATCAGCAGTGTATAGAGATGATAAGCATGACGGGTATCCGCCTCCGGCTCAGCCGGACACCCGATCGGCAGGGTTGCAAACGCAGTCTGATACTGTTGCCACAACTCCTGACGACGCAGCCAGTTGGCTTCCACACGGGCCAGTTGATGCAGACCGATTGCCGCCTGGATGTCGGTCATGTTGTACTTGAAACCGCACTCGACGACAAAATAATGCTTGTAGCCAGCATCCCCGAAACGATGCCAGGCATCCTTGCTCATGCCATGCAGCGCCAGCATCTTGATCCGTGCAATGGATTTCTCGTCACGCGCCAGCACCATGCCACCCTCACCGGTGATGACATTTTTGGTCACATAAAAACTGAAGCAACCAAAATCACCGAACGTGCCCGCCCGCTGTCCGCGATATTCGGTTTCGATAGCATGTGCGCAATCTTCGATCAGCATAAGACCGTGATGCTGCACCAATGCAGCCAGTGCCGTCATGTCGCAGGCGCGTCCGGCGAAATGAACCGGCAAAATGGCTTTGGTGCGCGGTGTGATCGCAGTGGCAACCGCGGCGGGATCGATGTTCATGGTGACTGGGTCGACATCGGCCAGAACCGGAGTGGCACCGGCATGCAGAATCGCATTGACCGTCGCACAGAAGGTCAGCGGAGTCGTGATCACCTCGTCTCCAGGACCGACTCCCGACGCCAGCAACGCCAGATGCAGGGCTGCCGTGCAGGAATTGACGGCCGCGACATGCGCGCCATCCCGGCCCTTGTAGCGTGCAAAAGCATTTTCGAACGCGGCCACCCGTGGACCGGTACCGAGCCAGCCGGAAGCCAGTACGGCGCTGACCTCATCGATTTCCGCCTGCTCAATCCGAGGCGCACCAAATATCAGGAACGGCCTGTCATCCGCCATGTCTGCTGATCCGTTTCACTTGATCCATCCGATGGCGCACGGTCGCGGGCCGCAGGGACACAAGACCGCTGCCGGCGCAGCGCGGCTGAAGTCTAAACGAAATTGCCGGCGGGGCGACGCGATTCACCGCATGCGCGCACTCCGCGCGATTTTACCGGGGGCCTCCTGCTGGCGGGTGTCTTTGCACCCGCGCGAAGCAGCCAGTACAGTGGCTGACATCCTTGACCACCGAGGTCAGGGCTCTGGCACCCCGGCAAAGACGAGAGATGGCCTCCCCTCCCCGAACCCCGCCCCCTGCCCAGAATGATCCCTCCGCGCTCCCCGGCCTGCTGCGCCATCTGTTGCGCGAGGGTCTGCTCACCCCTGAAGCGGCACAGAAAGCCACTGAAGGCGCACGCAAGGCAGGCAGTCAGATCACGGGGTATCTCGTCGAAAACCGCATGGTCAAGGCGCACGACATCGCCAGCGCCGTCCAGCGCAACCTGGGCCTGCCGATCCTGGACCTCAGCGCCTTCGATCTGACCCAGGCACCGATTGCCTCGGTCAACGAGAAACTGATCCGCAAGTACCGGGTGCTACCGCTCTGGAAACGCGGTCCGCGCCTGTTCGTGGCTCTGGCTGACCCGACTGACCAGCAGGCTCTTGACGAGATCAAGTTCCAGACCGGGCTTGCGGTCGAACCGGTGATCGTACTCGAAGACCGCATCGGTACGGCCATCGAACAGGCCCTCGACAAACCGGTCATGGACATGGGGGGCCAGATCGACGAAGGCCTCGACAACATCACCGTCGAAGGCGGCGAACTGGAAGTCGTCGAGGACACGGTGGGCGGCGATGCCGATGACACACCGATCGTGCGCTTCGTCAACCGGGCGCTGCTCGATGCGATCAACCGCAGCGCTTCCGACATCCACTTCGAACCCTACGAGACCAGCTACCGGGTACGCTACCGCATCGACGGCATGCTCTACGAGGTCGCCAAGCCGCCGAGCAATCTTTCCGGTCGGCTCGCGGCCCGTCTGAAGGTCATGGCCCACCTCGACATCGCCGAACGGCGCGTCCCGCAGGACGGCCGCATCAAGATGCGGCTGTCGGCGCGTCGCTCGATCGACTTTCGCGTCAACACGCTGCCGACCCTGTACGGCGAGAAGGTCGTGCTGCGCATCCTCGATGCCAGCGCCGCGAAGCTCG
>NZ_DAOLKE010000024.1:0-21591 GCF_035331805.1 Plasticicumulans sp.
CGAGCGCTTCGAGGCCGCGGCTCTCGACGCCGCGCGCGACGGTCTGGCCGCGCTCGCGCGCGTCGAGCACGCCGGCACCCAGGAGCCGGCCGATGAGCGCGGGCTGGTCGTGCGCGCCGCGGTGCCGGTGCTCGATGAGCAGGGCGCGGTGCTGGCGCTGCTCGATGGCGGCGTGCTGCTGAACCGCAACTACCGGCCGGTCGACGAGATCCGCGATCTCGTCTACGGCCCCGGCACGCTGCTGCCGGGCGCGATCGGCACGGTGACGCTGTTTCTCGATGACCTGCGCGTGTCGACCAACGTGCCGCTGCACGCCGGCGAGCGGGCGCTCGGCACCCGCGTCTCGCCCGAGGTGCGCCGCCAGGTGCTGGAGCACGGCGAGCGCTGGCTCGGGCGCGCCTTCGTCGTCAACGCCTGGTATCTGTCGGCCTACGCGCCGCTGCTCGACGTCCACGGCGAGCGCATCGGCATGCTCTACACCGGCTTTCTCGAAGCTCCGTACCGGCAGGCCTGGGACGATGCCGCCGGCGCGCTGATCGGCGCCTGCCTGCTCGCCGATGCGCTGCTCGGGGCGCTGGCGCTGTGGCTGGCGCGTTCGCTGTTCCGGCCACTGGAGCGCCTGCTCGCCGTGACCCGCGCCGTGCGCAGCGGTGCGACCGGTGCCCGCGCCCTGCCCGGACCCGGGCGTGACGAACTCGCCGAGCTGGCCCGCGAGTTCGATGCGATGCTCGATCGGCTCGCGCAGCACGAGCACGAACTCGAAACCGCGGCACAGGCGCTGGAGCGCACGGTCGCCGAACGCACCGAGGACCTGCGCCGCCAGAACGCCCGGCTGGCCGAGACCGTCGCCGAGCTGGCCGAGGCGCGCCAGCGCCTGCTGACCACCGAGCAGCTCGCCGCGCTCGGCACGCTCGCCGCCGGCGTCGCGCACGAGATCAACAATCCGCTGGCCGTGCTGCTCGGCAACCTCGATGTCATGGTCGCCGAACTCGGCGAGGCCGCGGCCCCGGTGCAGGTCGAGATCGACCTCGCCGTCGCGCAGGTCGAGCGCATCCGCCGCATCGTGCGCGGCCTGCTCGATTACGCCCGGCCGCAGCGCCAGCCGCTCGGCGGCTGTGTTGCCGATCTGCCGGCGCTGTTCGAGGAAACCCTGCTGCTCGCCGGCCACAGCGTGCAGGGCGGCGGGGTCATGATCCAGCGTGACTGGCAGGCCCGTCAGGCCGTGCGCATCGGCGCACCCGAGCTGCAGCAGGTGCTGCTGAACCTGATCGTCAACGCGCTGCAGGCACTCGCCGGCCGCGGCCGGCTGTGGCTGACGACGGCCGACAAGCAGGGCCGCGTCGTGCTGGTCGTGGCCGACGACGGACCGGGCATCGAGGCCCGGCATCTGCCGCGGGTGTTCGATCCGTTCTTCACGACCCGCACCAGCGGCACCGGGCTCGGACTGGCCGTCAGTTTCGCGATCGTGCGTCGCCATGGCGGCGAGATCACGATCGGCACGCGACCGGGCGGGGGCTGTCTTGTGACAGTCTGTTTGCCGGCACTCGAGGCTGCCGGCTGCAAGAGCGGCGCCGATTCGCCATCATGCGCCCTGGCGTCGCCATCGCCGTCCCTGTCCTGCCGCGAATCAGACCGATGAAGCCGTTGTCCCTGTCGCCCTTCGCGCTCGCCCTTGTCTGGCAGACGCTGCATGCGCGGCTGTCCCTGCGGCTGGCGCTGCTGGCAGTCGCGGTGTTCCTGACCGGCACTCTTGCCGATGCGCCCGGCAGTGCAAGTCCGTCGATGGCGGTCTGGTGCCTGGATGCAGGGCTGCTGGCGCTGGCGCTGCGCGCCCGGCGCAGGCACGTGCCTGCGTATCTGCTCGTCAGCTTCCTGGCCGCGGTGGCGGGCCGGCTCGCCGCCGGTGACGGCGTCTGGTTCGCGCTCGGCTTTGCGGTGGCCAGCGCCGCCTGCGTCGTCGTGCCGACGCTGATCCTGCGCAGCTCCCAGCCGGCCCCGGTGCTGCTCGTGCCGGGCGGCAACCAGCGCCCGGCGCTGCACGTCGCCGCAGCGGTGATCGCCGGCGTCGTGATCGCGGCGGCCTTCGGTTCGGCGGTCGCCAGCACGCGGCCCGGCTCCGTCTACACCGAGCGCTGGCTGGAATGGTTTGCCGGTGACGTGCTCGGCATGGTCGGGCTGCTGCCGCTCGGGCTGACGCTGACACGCGCGCGTCTGGAGCGGCTGCGCCAGCCCGGCTGCAGCGTGGATCTGCTGGTGGCGTTGCTGCTGACCGGCGCCAGCACGCTGCTCGGCCTGCGCTTCGCGCCGTTTCCGTTCGTCGTCATCGGCCTGCCGCTGCTGCTGGTGGCGCTGCGCCTGCCGCTGCTCGGCACGACGCTGGTCGTGGCCTGCGAGACGCTGCTGTACGCCGGTCTGGCGGCCGGCGGCGTGGCACCCGGCCCCTATGTCGATGCGCTGAGCAGCAACGCCCACATCTTCAACGCCGCGACGCTGCTGGCGCCGCTGCTGGTCGCGGGCCTGCGCGAGGCCCGGGCCGCGGATGCCATGCGGCTGCAGCAGCTCGCTGCCCGCGGCGCCAGCGTGCTCGACGGCGTCGGGCAGGGAACCTGGGAATGGCATCCTGCCAGCGGCGAGGCGCATTTCTCGCCCGGCTGGCATGCGCTGACCGGCATCGCACCGGGCGCCGGAACGGCGGGTATCGAACACTGGATCCACCACGTCCATCCCGAGGATGTCGGTCGCGTGCTCGGCGGCCTCGAAGCCCACATCGATGGCGAGGGCAGCGAGTTCGACTGCGCCCACCGCATCGGCGACGGCGAGGGCGGCTGGCGCTGGGTGCGCGCGCGCGGGCGCATCGTCGAGCGCACGGCCGATGCCGCGCCGCTGGCGCTGTTCGGCCTGCTGACCGACATCGATGCCGAGGTGCAGGCCGAGGCCGAGCGCATCGCGCTCGCGCAGCGCCTGAGCACCGCACTCGATGCCGGCGGCATCGCGCTGTGGGAATGGGATCTCGAGCGCGGCTGCCTGCTGTGGTCCGAACACCTTTACGAGCTGCTCGACTGGCGACCGGCCTTCGAGCAGGCGCGGGCCGCGCAGTGGCTGGCCATCGTGCATCCGCCTGACCGCCGGCGCGTTCGCCTGGCCTGGGCGCGCGCCGCCAGTGCCGGCGAGAAGTTCACGATCGAGTTCCGCGTATGTCCGCCGGGTTCGGGCACGACGCGCACGCTGCGCTGTACCGGTGAGCCCGGCGGCGATGACCGGCACACGCTGCGCGGTGCCGCGATCGACGTGACCGAAGCACGCCAGCTCGCCTCGGCCCTCGCCGACGAGAAGGCCAGGCTGCAGGTGACGCTGTACGGCATCGGCGATGCCGTGATCGCCACCGACCTGCAGGCGCGCGTGAACTTCCTGAACCCGGCCGCCGAACGCATGCTCGACCTGCCGGGGCACGAGGCGATCGGCCTGCCGCTCGCGACGCTGCTGCGCCTCGTCGACGAGCGCAGCGGCGAGCCGATCGCGGACCCGGTCGTGGCCTGCCTGCGCAGCGGCGAGCGCACCGAGCTGCCCGACGGCTCGACGCTGCTCGGGCACGACGGCCGGCGCTTCGACCTCGCCGGCTCGGCCGCGCCGCTGCGTGCCGGCGACGGCAGCCTGCGCGGCGCGGTGCTGGTCTGTCAGGACGTGACCGCCCGTCGGGCCTTCCAGCGCGAGCTGCATCACCAGGCAGCCCACGATCACCTGACCGGCCTGCTGAACCGGCGTGCCTTCGAACGCGCGCTCGATGAGCTGGTCACGGCGCTGCACCGCGGGCCGGCGCGCGAGCACGCGCTCTGCTTCGTCGATCTCGACCGCTTCAAGGCCGTCAACGACACCGCCGGCCACGCGGCCGGCGATGCGCTGCTCGGGCGGGTCGCGGCGCTGCTGCGCGCCGGGGTACGCGGCACCGACGTGATCGCACGTCTGGGCGGCGACGAGTTCGCGCTGATCCTCGTCGACTGCCCGCAGGCGCAGGCGGTCCGGGTCGCCGACAAGCTGGTTGCCGCCGTGCGCAGCCTGCGCTTCGTCTGGGAAGGGCAGGTCCACGAGATCGGCGCGAGCATCGGTCTGGTGCCGGTCACGGCCGGCTCCGGCAACGTCGCCACCCTCACCAGCCAGGCCGATGTGGCCTGCTATGCGGCCAAGGGCCTCGGGCGCAACCGCGTCGCCGTCTATTCCCCGGACAACGAGGCCATCGCCCGCGAGCACCGCGAGATCTCGGCAGCGGACGGCATCCGCCAGGCGCTGGAGGCCGGGCGCTTCAGCCTGTACGCGCAGCCGATCGTCGCCGTCGGCACGCCGGAATCCGAACAGTATTTCGAGCTGCTGCTGCGCATGGTCGACGGCGAGGGCCGGCTGGTGCCGCCCGGGGCCTTCCTGCCGGCCGCCGAACGCTACGAGCTGATGCCGGCGCTGGATCGCTGGGCGATCGGTCACGCGCTGCACACGCTCGGGCCGACCATCGCCGCCCTGCCCGCGCTCATGGTGTCGCTGAACCTGTCGGCCGGCTCGATCAACGATCCGTCGTTCCGGCCCTGGCTGGAGGCGGCGCTGGCGCAGACGCCGGTGCCGGTGGCGCGCATCGGGTTCGAGTTCGCCGAGTCGGTCGCCGTCAGCAACCTGATCGCCGCCGGCGACCTGATCCAGTGGCTGCGCGCCCGCGGCTGCCGGGTGGCGCTCGACGACTTCGGCACCGGCCTCAGTTCCTTCAGCTATCTCAAGCACTTCCCGGTCGATTTCGTGAAGATCGACGGCAGCTTCATCGCCGCGCTCGGCCACGGTGCGGTCGATCGCGCCATCGTCGAATCGCTGAACGACATCGCGCACCGGCTCGGCGTGCGCACGATCGCCGAAGGCGTCGAGTCGTCCGAGACGCTGGGTCTGCTGCAGCAGCTCGGCATCGATTACGCGCAGGGCATGGCGCTCGGTGCGCCGGTGGCGCTCGGCGAGCAGCTCGCCGCCCTGCGCGAACTCGACGGCGGCGGCCGGCCGAAGCTGAAGCTGGTGCGCTGAGCCGGCCGGCGCCCGGCCTGCCGGCGCGCCCGGTCGGCACTCATATAGATGAAAGAGGCCGGTGCCCCGAAGGGCACCGGCCTCGCGTGCGTCGGCGCTGCGCGGCGCTTCAGGCGGCGGCGGCCGGCGGTGTTTCCTTCTCGTGGTAGGTGAAGTACGCGGCGTTGATGGCGTTGTGGACTTCGCCGAGTTCGACCTGCAGCTCGTCGATGAACTCGTGCAGGCCGGTGGTCACGAGTGCCTCGACATCGGCCGATTCGGTCTTTGCGCAGGCCCGTGCGATCTGTGCGAGCGCGGTTTCGGGCTGCGGCAGTTCGCGCAGGCAGTCGGCGATGCGGTCCAGGCAGTGGCGCACGGTGCGCGGGAAGCGCGTGTCCTGCAGCAGGAAGGCGAGCACGTCCGGACCGCGCACGCGCGAGCGCACGGCCTGACGGTACATCTGGTAGCCCGACAGCGAACGCAGCACGCTCATCCACTGGATGCTCGCGTACGGCGACAGGTCGCCGCTCTGCGTCAGCAGGTTGCCCGAGCGCACGTCGAGGATGCGCGTGGTCATGTCGGCGCGTTCGAGGTAGCGCCCGAGCAGCACGAAGTCGCGCGCCGGCGTGTAGCTCATGCAGCCTTCGAGGTAGCCGTTGAAGCGCTGGCAACCGCTGACGACCTGCTTCAGGAAGTAGTCGCGGCCGCGCGGGCTGACGCCGTCGGAGATGTGGTCGCGCACGAACAGATAGATGCGGTTGAGCTCCTCCCAGGCCTCGCGCGGCATCACGTCACGGGTCGTGCGCAGGCTCTCGCGGGCGTAGGTCAGCGAGCTCAGGATCGAGCCGCTGTTGCGCAGGTCACCGGTCAGGAAGCTGACGATGCTGACTTCGTCCGGGCGGGTGAAGTGCTCGCGGAAACCCTCGTGGCTGCCGGTGATGTAGATCAGCGGCTCCCACTCGGCGGCACCGGCCGTACGCGGCAGATCGAGCAGCAGGTTGCTGGTCACGCCGATCAGGCGCGCGGTGTCCTCCGCGCGCTCGACGTAGCGGGCCAGCCAGTAGAGGTTCTGGGCGACGCGCGAAAGCATGGATCAGGTCTCCTCGGTATCGACGATCCAGGTGTCCTTGCTGCCGCCACCCTGGGAGGAATTGACGACGAGCGAACCCTTGACCAGCGCGACGCGGGTCAGGCCGCCAGTGGTCACGTAGGGCTTGGGACCGGACAGGATGAACGGGCGCAGGTCGACGTGGCGCGGCTCGGCGGCGTTGCCGTCGCAGAGCGTCGGGCTGGTCGAGATCGCCAGCGTCGGCTGCGCCATGTAGTTGCGCGGATCGGCCTTGATCAGCTCGGCGAACTGCGCGCGCTTCTCGGGCGTCGAGTGCGGTCCGACCAGCATGCCGTAGCCGCCGGACTCGTTGGCCGGCTTGACCACGAGCTTGTCGAGGTTGGCGAGCACGTAGTCGCGGTCCTTGTCGCGCATGCACAGGTAGCTCGGCACGTTCGACAGGATCGCGTCCTGATCGAGGTAGTACTTGATCAGCTCCGGCACGAAGGCATAGACGACCTTGTCATCGGCCACGCCGGCGCCCGGGGCGTTGGCGAGCCCGACCTTGCCGGCACGCCAGGAGCGCAGCAGGCCGCGCACGCCGAGCATCGAGTCGGGGATGAAGGCTTCGGGATCGAGGAACAGGTCGTCGATGCGCCGGTAGATCACGTCGACGCGCTGCGGCCCGTAGATCGTGCGCATGTAGCAGCAGTCGTCGTCATCGACGAACAGATCCGGCCCCTCGACCAGCTGCACGCCCATCTGCTGCGCGAGGTAGGCGTGTTCGAAATAGGCCGAGTTGTAGATGCCGGGGGTCAGCACGACGATGCGCGGATCCTCGCCGGGGCGCGGCGACATCGAGCTCAGCATCTCGAAGAGCTGCGCCGGGTAGTCATCGACCGGCAGGATGCGGCTGGTCTTGAACAGCTCGGGCAGCACGCGCTTGGTGATCACGCGGTTCTCGAGCATGTACGAGACGCCGGAGGGCACGCGCAGGTTGTCCTCCAGCACGTAGACGGTGCCGTCCTTGTCGCGCACGAGGTCGGAGCCGCAGATATGCGCCCAGACCCGGTGCGGCGGCGTGATGCCGACGCACTGCGGCCGGAAGTTCACCGACTGCGCGAGGATCTCGGCCGGCAGGATGCCGTCCCGGATGACCTTCTGCTCGTGATACAGGTCGTCGATGAACAGGTTCAGGGCCTGCACGCGCTGTTTCAGGCCGGCCTCGATGCGCGTCCACTCGGTCAGCGGGATGATCCTCGGCACGATGTCGAACGGCCAGGCCCGGTCGATCATGTTGCCTTCGGAATAGACCGTGAACGTGATGCCCATGACGCTGATCGCCAGTTCGGCAGCGGTGCGCCGCTCGGTCAGCTCGGCATCGGAGAGCTTGCCGAGGTGCTCGCAGAGCGTGCGCGCCGCCTGCCGCGGCGTACCGCCGGGCGCGACCAGTTCGTCATAGAAGGCCCCTGCGGGGTATTGCTGCCAGTCAAGCATGCTCATGATGGTGTGATTCCTTGTGCCGGGCGCCGTTGAATGCGGCGCCGCCTGCGACGCGCCCCCGAACTGCCTCTCCCCGGGGGGCGCAACGACTACTTCAACAGCAAGCCCCGTACCACTCGCCGGGCTCCGCTGTCCGGGATCGCGGCAGACGGTGCCGGCGGCTCAGCCCTGCCGGTCCCGCCGGACGTGCGGCAGGGGCCGGACGCTCGCAGCGCCATGATGGGGCAGGGGTTTAGACCAAAAGGCCGGTGAGGCGGCTGGTTTTGACGGATAAGCGGCTCGGACATGGCGTTGTGCATTTGATTGGTGCGTCCTGCACGGCAAATTGCACTTCATTGGTGCGTGAGGGCAAGGACTGTCGGATCACCGGCGGACTTCGCAGAGGCATTCGCCTGGCTTTGGCCCCGCCTGTCTGCCGGATGCTCCGGACCGCGTAATTGTCACGGACTGGAACGCCGGTTGCTAGTACACTTCGCGCCCGGCCGTTGCCGTGAGAGCCCAGGGAACTTCCCCCGATGACAATCCGCGTTGCACTGAACCACAAGACTTCTTATCACTTCGATCGCCCGGTATCGCTGTCGCCGCACATCGTCAGGCTGCGTCCCGCGCCGCATGCTCGCACACCGATCCCGGCGTATTCGCTGAAGATCAATCCGCAGCCGCACTTCATCAACTGGCAGCAGGACCCGTTCGGCAATTTCCAGGCCCGTCTGGTATTCCCGGAAAAAGTCAGGGAATTCGATGTCGAGGTCGATCTGGTCGCGGAAATGACCGTGATCAATCCGTTCGATTTCTTCGTCGAGGAATACGCCGACAACTTCCCGTTCGAATACACGCCCGAACTGAAGAAGGAACTGGCGCCGTACCTGGAGATTCGCGAGCGCGGTCCGCTGCTGCTCGACTGGCTGCGCGATGTCTCGCTCGATCCGGTCAACACCACGAGCTTCCTCGTGGCGCTGAACCAGCGCCTGCAGCGCGACGTCGGCTACGTGATCCGCATGGAGCCCGGCGTGCAGGCCGCCGAGGAGACCCTGGCCAAGGGGACCGGTTCGTGCCGTGACTCGGCCTGGCTGATGGTGCAGATCGCCCGGCATCTCGGTCTCGCCGCGCGCTTCGTGTCCGGCTACCTGATCCAGCTGACCGCCGACGTGAAGGCCCTCGACGGCCCGAGCGGCACCGAGGTCGACTTCACCGACCTGCACGCCTGGACCGAGATCTTCGTGCCGGGCGCCGGCTGGATCGGCCTCGATCCGACCTCCGGCCTGCTCGCCGGCGAAGGCCACATCCCGCTCGCGGCCACGCCCGACCCGACCGGCGCGGCGCCGATCACCGGCTACACCGACAAGTGCGAGGTCGAGTTCGGCTTCGCGATGAGCGTCACGCGCATCCACGAGGACCCGCGCGTCACCAAGCCCTACACCGATGAGCAGTGGACCGAGATCGAGGCTCTCGGCCACGCCGTCGATGCGCGTCTCGCCGCCGGCGACGTGCGCATGACCATGGGCGGCGAGCCGACCTTCGTGTCGATCGACGACATGGACGGCGCCGAGTGGAACACCGCCGCGATGGGCCCGACCAAGCGCAAGCTGGCCGGCACGCTGCTCAAGCGCCTGCGCCGGCAGTTCTCGCCGGGCGGCCTGCTGCACTACACGCAGGGCAAGTGGTATCCGGGCGAGTCGCTGCCGCGCTGGGCGCTGAACTGCTTCTGGCGCAACGACGGCGAGCCGATCTGGCGCGACGAGGCGCTGATCGCCGATGACACCGCGCCGGGCCGGGTCACGGCCGCAGATGCACAGCGCTTCGGCGCCGAGCTGTCGGCGCGCATCGGCGTGTCGCCGAAGTGCCTGATTCCCGGCTACGAGGATGCCTACTACTACCTCTGGTACGAACGCACGCTGCCGGTCAACATCGATCCGCTCGACTACGACCTGAAGGATGGCGAGGAGCGCCGCCGCCTGGCGCAGCTGCTGGAGCGCGACCTCGGCTCGGTGACCGGCTACGCGCTGCCGCTGCGCTGGAACTACGCGCGCGGCAGCTGGCAGAGCGGGCAGTGGCCGCTGCGCCGCGAGCACCTGTACCTGATCCCCGGCGATTCGCCGATGGGCCTGCGCCTGCCGCTGACCGCGCTGCCGTGGGTCAGCGACACCGACCTGCCGGTCGAGCAGTCGCTGTTCGAGTTCAGGAAGCCGCTGCGCGACCTGCACGGCGAGATTGCCCGCCGCTACAGCGCGCTGCTCGACGGCCGCGACGTGTCGGGTCATCACCACGAGGGCGTCAACCAGGACTGGCAGGAACAGCCCGAGCACGACGATGACGACACGATCGTGCACACCGCGCTGTGCATCGAGCCGCGCGAAGGCCATCTGTACGTGTTCATGCCGCCGCTCGGCTATCTGGAGCAGTACCTCGAACTGGTCGCTGCGATCGAGCACACGGCCGCCGCGCTGAGCATCCCGGTGTTCATCGAGGGCTACGCCCCGCCGTCCGATCCGCGCCTGAAGAAGTTCGCGGTGACCCCGGACCCGGGCGTCATCGAGGTCAACATCCACCCGGCCGGCTCCTGGGACGAACTCGTCCACAACACGCACGTGCTGTACGAGGAAGCCCGCCAGTCGCGCCTCGGCACCGAGAAGTTCATGCTCGACGGCCGCCACACCGGCACCGGCGGCGGCAACCACGTCACGCTCGGCGGCGCCACCCCGGCCGATTCGCCGTTCCTGCGCCGGCCCGACCTGCTGCGCAGCCTGGTCACGTACTGGCAGCACCACCCCGGCCTGTCCTACCTGTTCTCGGGCATGTTCGTCGGCCCGACCAGTCAGGCGCCGCGCGTCGACGAGGCGCGCAACGACAGCCTGTATGAACTGGAGATCGCGTTCCGCGAGATGCCGACCGGCGAGGTGCCGCAGCCGTGGCTGGTCGACCGGCTGCTGCGCAACCTGCTGGTGGACCTCACCGGCAACACGCACCGCTCCGAGTTCTGCATCGACAAGCTGTACTCGCCGGATTCGGCGACCGGCCGCCTCGGTCTGGTCGAGTTCCGCGCCTTCGAGATGCCGCCGCACGCGCGCATGAGCCTGCTGCAGCAGCTGCTGCTGCGCTCGCTGGTCGCGCGCTTCTGGGAAGATCCATATCAGGGCCGCCTGTGCCGCTGGGGCACCAGCCTGCACGATCGCTGGATGCTGCCGCACTTCCTGGTCGAGGACCTCAAGGACGTGCTCGCCGACCTCGACCGTCACGGCCTGCGCCTCGATCCGGAATGGTTCGCGCCGTTCTCGGAGTTCCGCTTCCCGGTCTACGGGCGCATCGTGCAGCAGGACATCCAGCTCGAACTGCGTCAGGCCGTCGAGCCCTGGCACGTGCTCGGCGAGGAAGCCGTCATGGGCGGTACCGCGCGCTACGTCGATTCCTCGGTCGAGCGCATGCAGGTCAAGGTCGAAGGCCTCAACGGGGATCGCTACGTGCTCGCCTGCAACGGCCGGCGCGTGCCGCTCGCGGCCACCGGCCGTCAGGGCGAGTTCGTCGCCGGCGTGCGCTATCGCGCCTGGCAGCCGCCGTCCGCGCTGCATCCGACCATCCCGGTGCACGCGCCGCTGGTCTTCGACCTCGTCGATACCTGGAACCAGCGCTCGATCGGTGGCTGCACGTATCACGTCTCGCACCCGGCCGGTCGCAACTTCGTCGTGTTCCCGGTCAACGCCAATGAAGCCGAGGCGCGCCGTCTGGCCCGCTTCTGGGCCTACGGCCACACGCCGAACGCGATGCAGGCGCCGGCCGAGGAACGCAGCCTCGACCTGCCGATGACGCTCGACCTGCGCCGTCGTCCGGGCTGCTGAGGCGGCTGGACCACGACGCGCCGGCCGCGGCGGCGCACCCGGCTCCCGGAACATCGGGGGTAGGGGGCGCCGTCCGCGGTCGTGGCGCGCTACGATAGACGGCCGTTTCAGTCACCCGGTACGCGCAGGCCATGATCGAGCCGACCAGTTTCCCGCCGGCGGTCCACGACCTGCTGAGCGACTACGCGCCGGGCAGCGGCTGGGACGAGCTGCTCGATGCCGACGGCAAGGTGCGTCCGGCCTGGGAATACCTGCTCGCCCAGCTCGATGCGCTCGGCCTCGGGGAGCTTCAGGCCCGCCACGAGGAAACCCAGCGGCTGCTGCGCGAGAACGGCGTCACGTTCAACGCCCACGAGGACGGCCGCGCCGCGAGCCGCGCGTGGACGCTCGACCCGATCCCGCTGCCGATCCTCGGCGACGAATGGGCGCAGCTGGAGGCGGGGCTCGCGCAGCGCAGCCGCCTGCTGAACCGCCTCGCTGCCGATCTCTACGGCGCACGCACGGTGTTTCGCCGCGGCGTGCTGCCGCCCGAACTCGTGCATGCCCATCCGGGCTTCCTGCACGCGGCCTGGGGGGCGCTGCCGGCCGGGGCGCGCTGGCTGGTGTTCCACGCCATCGACTTCGCGCGCGACGAGCAGGGCCGCTGGCTGGTGCTCGGCGATCGCGCCCAGGCACCGTCCGGCGCCGGCTATGCGCTGGAAAACCGCATCACGCTCGCGCGGGCGCTGCCGACCGTCTACCGCGAGGCGCCGCTGAAGCGTCTCGCGAGCTTTCTCGAAACCGAACGCGTGACGCTCGCGCGTCTGGCGCCGCGCCACGTCGACAAGCCCAACGTCGTGCTGCTGACGCCCGGGCCGGCGAGCCAGGGCTACTTCGAGCACGCGTATCTCGCCAACTACCTGTCGCTGTCGCTGGTGCAGGGCGAGGATCTGGTCGTGCGCGACGGCAAGGTCTCGCTGAAGACGCTCGGCGGCCTGCAGCCGATCGACGTGATCCTGCGCCGCGTCACCGACGGCTGGTGCGATCCGCTCGAACTGCGCGGCGATTCGATGCTCGGCGTGCCGGGGCTGCTGGCGGCGGTGCGCGAGGGCGGCGTGGTGCTGGCCAACGCGCTCGGCATCGGCGCGATCGAAAACCCCGGACTCGTACCCTTCCTGCCGGCGCTCTGTCGCGAGCTGCTCGGCGAGGAACTGCTGCTGCAGCCGGTCAAGAGCTACTGGTGCGGGGACGGCGAAAGCCTCGAAGCCGTGCTCGACCGGCTCGACAGCCTGGTCATCCACCAGCTCACCGAACAGACGATCACCGACGGCCTGCACCTCGATGCCGCCGCCCGCGCCACGCTGGCCGCGCGCATCCGCAGCGCGCCGCACCTGTACGTCGCCCAGGAGCACGTGCGCCCGGCGCATGCGCCGGTCTGGGACGGGCGCAAGCTGGTCGCGCAGCCGGTGATGATGCGCGGCTTCTGCGTGGCCGAGGAAGACGGCTATCGCGTGATGCCGGGCGCCCTCGGCGCCGTCAGCCCCGACGGGCGCATGGCCGTGCAGGGCGGCACGACCAAGGATGTCTGGGTGCTCGCCGAATCGGCGCAGCCGCACGTGAGCCTGCTGCGCCAGGCGCACGGCCCGATCGTGGTCACGCGCGACGGCGCCGACCTGCCGAGCCGGGTGGCCGACAACCTGTTCTGGCTCGGGCGCTACGGCGAGCGCTACGACAGCCGCGCCCGGCTGCTGCGCGAGGCGCTGCTGCGCCTGCTCGAACGCGGCGAGGGCGCCGGCGAGGACGGCTGCCTCGAAGACCTGCTGATCGCGCTCGGCATCGAGCTCGGCAGCGTCGACGCCGGTCCGCGCGGGCGCTATCTGGCGCTGCGCCGGGCCTTCCTCGGCGTGTTCGACGAGCAGAACGACGGCGGGCTGCGCGAGATCTTCGCCGGCATGCTGCGCAACGGCCGCGCCGTGCGCGATCACCTCGGCGACGAATCCTTCCGCGTGCTGAACCGCCTGCGCGAGAGCCTGCGCGACCTGCCGAGTCCGCCGAGCGCGAGCGCCGGGCGCAAGGCGCTGGAGGAACACCTGACGCTGCTGACGGCCTTCTTCGGCCTCTGCAACGAGACCATGCCGCACCACTACGGCTGGCGCTTCCTCGACATCGGCCGCTTCGTCGAGCGCGTGCTGAGCACGCTGACGATGCTCGAACTGGTGTTCGTGAAGACCGAGCACCCGGGCGTGCCGCTGTGGGAGGTCATGCTCGCGACCACCGACAACCTGACCGCCTACCGCCGCCGCTACCGCTCGGCGCTGCACCCGAGCGCGATCCTCGACCTGCTGCTGTTCGACGAGGACAACCCGCGCTCGGTCGGCTACCTGCTGCGCCGGCTGCGCCGCCAGATCGAGCGCCTGCCGCACCCGAAGGCCACGCCGTACCGCAGCGCCGAGGAGCGGCTGATCCTCGAAGCCCAGACCACGCTCGCGCTCGCCGACATCGCGACGCTGGCCGAGGTCACCGCCGACGGCGATCCGAAGGGCCAGCGCGCGCTCGGCAAGCTGCTGCGCCGGCTGCGCGCTCCGCTCGCCGAGCTGTCCGAGGCGCTTTCCAACAGCCACTTCAGCCATTCCGAGAAGCCGCGCCAGCTGATCGAGATGATCTGACGGCCGCGCCACGGAAGCCCAGCGATGAACTATCAGATCACGCACCGCACGACCTACCGCTACTACGGGCGCGTGTCGCTGTGCCACAACGAAGCCCGGCTGCTGCCGCGCGAGACCAGCCGCCAGTTCGTCGAGGAATCGGCGCTGGAGGTCCTGCCGGTGCCGGCACTGCGGCGCGAGCGCACCGACTTCTTCGGCAACCGCGTCGTCAACTTCTCGGTGCAGGACATCCACCAGACGCTGGAGGTCACGGCGCGCTCGCGCGTGACGGTCGCCCCGCGCCCGTCGCTGACCGACACGCCGTCGCCGGGCTGGGAGGAGGTCGTCTGCCTGGTGCGCGACCTGCCCGAGCTCGGCGCGATGGAAGCGCGCCAGTACACGCTCGAATCGCCGTTCATCCGCCCGAACGCCGCGCTCGCCGCCTATGCGCGGCCGTCGTTCACGGCCGGCCGGCCCTTGCTGGAGGCCGTGCTCGAACTGAACCGGCGCATCTTCAAGGAATTCACCTACGACCCGCAGTTCTCGACGCTGGCCACGCCGCTGTCGCAGGTGCTGGAGGAGCGCCGCGGCGTCTGTCAGGACTTCGCGCATCTGGCCATCGGCTGCCTGCGTTCGCTCGGCCTGCCGGCGCGCTACGTCAGCGGCTATCTGGAGACCCTGCCGCCGCCGGGCCAGCCGCGGCTGGTCGGGGCCGACGCCTCGCACGCCTGGCTCTCGGTGTTCATCCCCGGCCTCGGCTGGATCGATCTCGATCCGACCAATGACCTGCTGCCCGACGAACGCCACGTGACGCTCGCCTGGGGACGTGACTACGCCGATGTCGCGCCGCTGAAGGGCGTCATGATCGGCGGCGGTTCGCACGCGCTCGAAGTGTCGGTCGACGTGATGCCGCTGCTGCCGCCGGCGGAGGCCGACGACGAGGCGGCCTGAAGTCCTGCTCTGGCGGAGCGGGTGTACCATCGGCGGTTCCAGCCGAACCGGAGCCCGCCGATGAGCGATCCCAAGACCATCCGTCTCGCCGACTACCGCGCCCCGGCCTATCTGGTGGATTCCGTCGACCTGCGCTTCGAGCTCGGGGAGACCGGCACCGACGTGCAGGCCACGCTGCAGCTGCGCCGCAACCCCGCCGCCGGGGCCGGCCCGGCCCCGCTGGTGCTCGACGGCCAGCAGCTCGAACTGCTCGCGCTCGCGCTCGACGGCGTGCCGCTGCCGGCGACGCGCTATCAGCTCGACGATGCGCAGCTGACCGTGACCGACGTGCCGGCGGCATTCCGGCTCGACCTCACGACGCGCATCCACCCCGAGACCAACACCGCGCTCGAAGGCCTGTACCGGTCCTCCGGCAACTTCTGCACGCAGTGCGAGGCCGAGGGCTTTCGCAAGATCACGTATTACCCGGATCGCCCGGACGTCATGGCGCGCTTCACGACCACGGTCGTCGCCGAGCGCGCGCGCTATCCGGTGCTGCTGTCCAACGGCAACCCGGTCGGGCGCGGCGAGCTCGACGACGGCCGCCACTGGGTGCGCTGGGTCGATCCGTATCCGAAGCCGGCCTATCTGTTCGCGCTCGTCGCCGGCGACCTCGGCTGCGTGCGCGACAGCTTCGTGACCGCCTCGGGCCGCGGTGTCGCGCTCGAGATCTACACCGAGCACGACAAGCTCGATCAGTGCGAACACGCGATGGCCTCGCTCAAGCGCGCGATGCGCTGGGACGAGGTGCGCTTCGGGCTGGAGTACGACCTCGACATCTACATGATCGTCGCGGTGTCGGACTTCAACATGGGCGCGATGGAGAACAAGGGCCTCAACGTCTTCAACACCAAGTACGTGCTGGCACGGCCGGACACGGCCACCGACACCGACTTCATCGGTGTCGAGTCGGTGATCGGCCACGAGTACTTCCACAACTGGACCGGCAACCGCGTCACCTGCCGCGACTGGTTCCAGCTGTCGCTGAAGGAAGGCCTGACGGTGTTCCGCGATCAGGAGTTCACGGCCGACATGCACTCGGCGGCGGTCGCGCGCATCGATGACGTGCGCACGCTGCGCGCCGTGCAGTTCCCGCAGGACGCCGGACCGCTCGCGCACCCGGTGCGGCCGGAGTCCTACATCGAGATCAACAACTTCTACACGGTCACGGTCTACGAGAAGGGCGCCGAGATCGTGCGCATGTACCAGACCCTGCTCGGGCGCGAGGGCTTCCGCCGCGGCATGGACCTGTACTTCCGCCGTCACGACGGCCAGGCCGTGAGCTGCGAGGACTTCTGCGCGGCGATGGCCGATGCCAGCGGTCGCGACCTGACGCAGTTCCTGCGCTGGTACCGCCAGGCCGGCACGCCGGTGCTCACGGCGAGCGGCCGCTACGACGCCGAAGCGCGCTGCTACACGCTGCGCCTGAGCCAGCACTGCCCGCCCACGCCGGAGTCCGCGACCAAGCTGCCGTTCCACATCCCGGTCGCGATCGGCCTGCTGGCCCCGGATGGCCGGGCGCTGCCGCTGACGCTGGCCGGCGAGCCGCAGGCCGGGCCGCCGGAGCGGGTGCTGGAGCTGACCGGGGCCACGCAGGAGTTCGTGTTCACCGGGCTCGACGCCGCGCCGGTGCCCTCGCTGCTGCGCGGCTTCTCGGCCCCGGTGAAGCTCGATCACGCACCGGCCGAGGACGAACTGCTGTTCCTCGCCGCGCACGACACCGATGCCTTCAACCGCTGGGAGGCCGCGCAGCAGCTCGGCGTGCGCGCGGTGCTCGGCCTGCTCGACGAGCGCGCGGCCGGCCGGGCCTGGACGCTGCCGGCGGGGCTGTCGACGCTGTTCGGGCGCGTGCTCGCCGATGAAAGCCTCGACCCGGCGCTGGCCGAGCAGATGCTGACGCTGCCGGGCGAGGCCTACCTCGGCGAGCAGCGCACGCCGATCGACCCGGGCGGCCTGTTCGAGGCGCGTGAATTCCTGCGCCGCGCGCTGGCCGGCGCGCATCGCGCGGCGCTCACCGCGCGCCACGACGCCCTCGCGCCCGAAGGCGGCTACCGGCTCGACGGCGCCTCGATCGGCCGGCGGGCGCTGCGTAACCGCTGCCTCGATTACCTCGCGAGCCTGGAGGACGCCGATGCCCACGCGCGGCTTGCCGCCCGCTGGCAGGCAGCCGACAACATGACCGACCAGCTCTGCGCGCTGGCGCTGATGGCCAACGGCGATCATCCGCAGCGCGAGGCCGCGCTCGCGGCGTTCTACGAGCGCTGGCAGCACGAGGCGCTGGTCGTCGACAAGTGGTTCTCGCTGCAGGCGTCCTCGCCGCGTGCCGACACGCTCGCGCGGGTGCGCGAGCTGATGTCACATCCGGCATTCACCATCCGCAATCCGAACAAGGTCCGGGCGCTGGTCGGCGCGTTCTGCAATGCCAACCCGGTGCGTTTTCACGCGCTGGACGGCAGCGGCTACGCCTTCCTGGCCGAGCAGGTGCAGGTGCTCGATGCGCTGAACCCGCAGATCGCCGCGCGCATGCTCGGCGCGCTGACGCGCTGGCGGCAGTACGATGCCGGCCGCCAGCCGCCGATGCGGGCGGCGCTGGAGCAGGTGCTGGCCCGTGCGGGTGTGTCGCCGGATGTCTACGAGATCGCGTCGAAGGCCCTGGCCGGATGAACGCGGTACGGCGCGGTGCGCACGATGCGGCGACGGCTTGCTGCGATGCAAAAACCCCGTTGACAGCCAGCGGGCGCCTCCGTAGCATGTCGCTTCATGGTGCACCGCACCAAATTAAGCGGAAACCACTCACAACCCCTTGAAGGAGCAGACGATGAGCAACCAGTACAACCCGTTCGCCGAGTTCGCCAAGTTCGACATGAGCAAGTTCGACGTGAGCAAGATGCTCGGCGAAGTCAAGGTGCCGGGCGTGGACGTCGAGGCGCTGCTCGCCAGCCAGCGCAAGAACGTCGAAGCGCTGACCACCGCGAACAAGGTCGCGCTCGAAGGCCTGCAGGCCGTCGCCAAGCGTCAGGCCGAGATCCTGGCCCAGGCCCTGGCCGAAGCGACCTCCGTCGCCAAGGAACTCGCCAGCCTGTCGTCGAACCCGCAGGAGCTGACCACCAAGCAGGCCGCCGTTGCGAAGGAAGCCTTCGAGAAGGCGCTCGCCAATGCCCGCGAGCTGGCCGAGCTGGTCAACAAGTCCAACACCGAAGCCTTCGCCGTCATCAACCAGCGCGTCAACGAGAGCCTGGAAGAGCTGAAGGCGCTGGTCGTCAAGAAGTAAGCCGCACAGGCCGGGCATCCGCACACCCGATCGCGGGTGCCGAGTCTTCAGAACCGCCCGGTCGATCGCCGGGCGGTTTTTTTCTGGCAGCCCCGACGCGCGCGATCACCCGCCGTGCTGCCGGCTTGCCGAGCCATACATCCGATTCCAGAAGGTACCCCCGATGGCCGAAGTCCTTGCCCCCGAGATCAAGCTGCCCGATCCGGTCGAAGTGTCGAAGGCGGTTTCGCAGATCGCGGAACGCAGCCAGCGCCTGGTCAGTGATTTCCTGCAGCGTCAGTCGGCGCAGAACGCGCTGGCGCTGGTCGAGAATCCGGGCATCGGCAAGGCCTTCCTGGAGATGACGCAGCGCCTGATGGCCGACCCGTTCAAGCTGATGGAAGCGCAGGTCGGGCTGTGGACCCAGTACGTGTCGCTGTGGCAGCAGGGCGCCGCCGCGATGCTCGGCCAGCGCGGTGCCGATCCGCTGGTCAGGCCGGCGCGCAGCGACAAGCGCTTCAAGCACGAGGACTGGGAACACAACGCGCTGTTCGACTTCATCAAGCAGTCCTACCTGCTGACCTCGCAGTGGGTGCAGAGCACGGTCGCCGGCGTCGAGGGCATCGACGAGCGCACCAAGAAGAAGCTGGAGTTCTACACCAAGCAGTTCGTCGACGCGCTGGCGCCGACCAACTTCGCGGCCACCAATCCCGAGGTCATCCGCACGACGCTGGAGACCGGCGGCGAGAACCTGCTCAAGGGCCTGACCAACCTGCTCGAAGACCTGGAGCGCGGCAAGGGCAGCCTCAGCATCCGCATGACCGACCTGACGGCCTTCCAGCCCGGTGTCAACATCGCGGCCACGCCCGGCAAGGTCGTGTTCCAGAACGAGCTGATGCAGCTGCTGCAGTACTCGCCGAGCACCGAGTCGGTCTACCGCAAGCCGCTGCTGATCGTGCCGCCGTGGATCAACAAGTTCTACATCCTCGACCTGCGCGAGAAGAACAGCTTCATCAAGTGGTGGGTCGATCAGGGCTTCACGGTGTTCGTGATCTCCTGGGTCAACCCCGATGCCTCGCTGTCGGAGATGAACTTCGAGGACTACGTGCGCCTCGGCACGGTGGCCGCCCTCGATGCGATCGAGCGCGAGACCGGTGAGCACGAGGTCAACGCGGCCGGCTACTGCCTCGGCGGCACGCTGCTCGCGACCACGCTCGCCTACCTGGCCGCGATCGGCGACCAGCGCATCCGCTCGGCGACCTTCTTCACGACGATGCTCGACTTCAGCCAGCCCGGCGAGCTGGAGGTGTTCATCGACGAGGAGCAGATCTCGATGCTGGAGAAGCGCATGGAGCGCGACGGCTTCCTCGACGGCAGCCAGATGGCCGGCACCTTCAGCATGCTGCGCGCCAACGACCTGATCTGGTCGTTCTTCATCAACAACTACCTGCTCGGCAAGGAGCCGTTCCCCTTCGACCTGCTGTACTGGAACTCCGATTCCACGCGCATGCCGGCGAAGATGCACAGCTTCTACCTGCGCAACATGTATCAGCGCAATCTGGTCTGCAAGCCGGGCGGCATCACCGTGCTCGGCCAGTCGCTCGATCTCGGCAAGGTCACGGTGCCGGTGTATTTCATCTCGGCGATCGAGGACCACATCGCGCCGTGGAAGTCGACCTTCATGGGCACGAAGCTGTTCGGCGGCCCGGTGAAGTTCGTGCTCGGCGGTTCCGGCCACATCGCCGGCATCGTCAACCCGCCGGCCGGCGGCAAGTACGGCTACTGGGAGAACGACACGCTGGTCGAGGATCCCGATGCCTGGCTGAAGGCCGCGCAGCAGCACCCGGGCTCGTGGTGGACGAACTGGCTCGGCTGGGTGCAGCCGAATGCCGGCGAGATGATTCCGGCGCGCATACCCGGCTACACGCTCGGTGCCCTTGAAGATGCGCCGGGCAGCTACGTGAAGGCCAAGCTCGCCTGAGCCTGCTTCTGGGCGCGTGATGCAGCGGGCGGACCGGCGACGGTTCGCCCGCCGTCATTTCCGGCGTCTGGTCCGGTGGCTGGCCATGCAGGGATTCCGGACGTGATGCCGATCTCGCGTGAATGCAGGTTTTTCTCCCCCTCTCCCCAACCCCTCTCCCACGAGGGGCGAGGGGCTGAAAAGCGAAGTGTTCCGGTGTGATCGGTATGGCTCAGATGCCGAGGATCTTCTTGGCCTTGCCGAGCGAATCGACCGCGCCGGCGTGATCCCCGGCCTTGTGCTGCTCCTCGCCTTTGGCGCGCAGTGCCCGGACCTCGGCGAGCTGCTCGGTGCCGAGCTTCGGTGACGCGGCGAGGGCGGCGTCGATCTGCTTCATGTCGACCGGACAGTGATAGGCCTGGGCCGGGGCGGCGAGGGCGGCGAGCAGGACGGCAACGGAGAAGGCGGGCAGGTGGCGCATGGCGGTACTCCGGCAGGGCGCGGCACTGGGAGAAGCCTGCGCCGGCCGCGCAGGCGCAGGCAGCGTGACGATAGGACGCGCCGGCGCCATTGCCAGCAGCGACGGCCTACAATGCGCGCCCCGTGACCGCCACGATGCTCCCGATTCCCCCGATGCTGCGCTCCGATTTCCACTTCGACCTGCCGCCCGAACTGATCGCCCAGCAGCCGCCGGCCGAGCGCGGCGACAGCCGCCTGCTGGCCCTCGACGGCACGGACGGCCGGCTGCAGGACGCCCGCTTCGACGATCTGCCGGGCTTCCTGCGTGCCGGCGACCTGCTGGTGTTCAACGACACGCGCGTGATCCCGGCGCGGCTGCACGGCGTCAAGGCGGGCAGCGGCGGGCGTGTCGAGGTGCTGGTCGAGCGCATCCTCGATGCGCGGCGCGTGCTCGCGCACCTGCGCGCGTCGAAATCGCCGAAGCCCGGCACGCGCCTCTGGCTGGAGCAGGCGGTCGGGGCGGTCGTGCTCGGGCGCGCCGGCGAACTCTATGAACTCGGCTTCGAGGATGCCCGGCCGGTGCCGGCGATCCTCGATGCGCACGGCCACATCCCGCTGCCGCCGTACATCGACCGGCCCGACGCGCCGGCCGACGCCGAGCGCTACCAGACCGTCTATGCGCGCGCCCCGGGCGCGGTCGCCGCACCGACCGCCGGCCTGCACTTCACGCCGGCGATGCTCGAACGCCTGGCCGCGGCCGGCATCGGGCGGGCGTTCGTGACGCTGCATGTCGGCGCCGGCACTTTCCAGCCGGTGCGCACCGGGCACATCAGCGAGCACCGCATGCACGCCGAATCCGTCGAGGTCAGCGCCGGAACCGTGGCCGCCGTCGCCGC
>NZ_DAOLKE010000025.1:0-20057 GCF_035331805.1 Plasticicumulans sp.
CGCCGAAGGCCGCGCGGCCGGAACTTCAGCCAGCGGCGAGTGCCGCCGGCGCGGCCGGCTCGCTGTCGCGCGTGCCGCCGGGCAGCGCGCTCGCGATCGAGTGCAGCACGGCCGCCGCGTACGGGATCGACTGCACGAGCAGGATCACGATCCAGAACGTCACCTCGCGCACGTGCAGGCCGTATTCGAGGCCGACGCCGAAGGCGCAGGTCCACAGCGCCAGCAGGATCAGGCCCTCCTCGCGCGCCATCAGCAGGCCGCGCACCAGCGCCGCGCTGTTCTCGCCCTTCGGCGTGCGCAGGAAGGCGCGGCCCTTGGTGAACAGGCCGGCGAAGATCGCGCGTGCGATCGAGTGCGTCAGGCCCATGCCGGCGACCGCCGCGCCGAGGCGCTGCGACAGCGAGCACGGCACGCGCGCGGTGTAGAGCACGAAGCTGTGCATGATCTTGAACGCGAACATGCCGAGCGTCGGGAACAGGAACACCGCCAGCGGGAACTCGAAGTACTGCGGCAGCAGCAGCAGGCCGACCGACCACAGCATCGCCGAGATCGTGAACACCAGATGCAGCGCATCGGCGAACCACGGCAGCCAGCCGGTCACGAAGTGGAACTTCTGCGAGGCGGTCAGCCGCCCGGTGCCGCCGAGGAAGCCCGGCAGCATCCACTTCCAGTAGCGCTTGAGGATCTGCACCGCGCCGTAGGCCCAGCGGAAGCGCTGGCCCTTGTAGGCGCCGAAGGTGTCGGGCGCGACGCCCTTGCCGAAGGCGTGGTTGACGTAGACCGCCTCGTAGCCTTCCTCCATGACGCGCAGGCCGAGTTCGGAGTCCTCGCAGATGCACCATTCGGCCCAGGGGCCGGAGGCGTCGATCGCAGCCTTGCGGATCAGCGTCATCGTGCCGTGCTGGATGATCGCGTCGCGCTCGTTGCGATGCACCATGCCGATGTTGAAGAAGCCCGAGTACTCCCAGTTCGCCCACTCCGTGAAGCGGTCGTGCTGCCAGTCGCGGTGATCCTGCGGCGCCTGCACGAAGCCGACCTTCGGATCGTCGAAGTACGGCACCAGCGAGCGCAGCCAGTCGGGCGTGACCAGATAGTCGGCATCGATGACGCCGACGATCCTCGCCGACGGATGCGTGCGCCGGAGGCCGAAGTTCAGCGCCCCGGCCTTGAAGCCCTTCCAGGGCTTCAGGTGCATGAAGCGGAAGTGCGGGCCGAGCTTCGCGCAGTGCGCTTCGAGCGGGCGCCAGACGGCCTCGTCCGGCGTGTTGTTGTCGATGACCAGCACTTCGAAGTTCGGGTAATCGAGCGCGGCGAGGCTGTTGAGGGTCTCGATGACCAGCTCGGGCGGCTCGTTGTAGCAGGCGAGGTGCAGCGACACCATCGGCCAGTCGGTGCGCGCCTCATGGCCGGTCAGCGGCTTGAACGCGCGCTTCCAGTCCTGCTTCCACAGCACCTCGGTGAACTCGAAGCCGTTGATCAGCGCCACCAGCAGCAGGCCGATCTGCGCCGGCAGCAGGATGCCGAGCAGCAGCAGGCCGAGGTCGGTCAGGTACAGGTGCGCGGGCACGAACAGCGTCCACACCAGCAGCGAGGCGCTCGCCTGGATCAGCACCGCGAAGAACAGCTGGCCGTGGGCGCGCAGGTTGCGGAAGCGCAGCCCGAACAACACCATCGGCAGCAGCGCGACGCAGGCGGCGAGCACGGCCTGCGAGTTCCAGCTCGCGTCCTCCTCGATCAGCCCGCTCATCGGGAACTTCGGCTCGCGGCTGGCGCTGAACACGCCCCAGTAGGCGCCGACCGAGCCCTCGATGCCCTTCTTCCACGGCTGGTCGAAGGCTTCCATGACGAAGTAATCCATGCCGTTCTCGCTCGCCTCGTTCAGGAAGCGGCGGATGAAGCGCGCCTCGTGCGCGAGGCTCGGCACGGCGGCACCGACGCGGTTGCCCTCGCTCGGCCAGCCGACCTCGGAGATCAGGATCGGCTTGTCCGGATAGGCGGTGCGCAGCTCGTTGTAGCGGCGCGTCACGTATTCGACCGCCTGCTCGAACGGCACCTTCTCCCAGTACGGCAGCAGCTGCACGGCGATGAAGTCGACCTCCTGCACCAGCTCCGGGAAGCGCAGCCACACGTGCCAGGGCTCGGCGGTCGATACCGGCTTGTTGACGGCCTTGCGCACCTGACGCAGGTACTGCGCGAGTTCGCGCACGGTCAGGTCGGCGCGCAGGATCGCCTCGTTGCCGACGACGAGGCGCGTGACGTTGTCGTAGCGCTTGCCGAGGTCGATGAGGCTGTCGATCTCGCGCTTGTTCAGCTCGGTGCGCTGGTCGAGCCAGGCGCCGAGCGTGACCTGCAGGCCGTGCTTCTGCGCCAGCGCCGGAATCACCTCCAGGCCGTCGATCGCCGAATACGTGCGCACGCTGCGCCCGTACTGCGCGAGCAGCGCGAGATCGCGGTCGATCGCCTCGGGCTTCGGCATGCGGCTTTCGAGCGGGTTGTCGTCGCGCCCGTACGGCGAGTACGAGAAGCCGTTGATCATGCCGTGCCAGGGTTCCTCGGCGATCGGACGGTTGAACGCCGCCCAGATGCCGAGGTTGGCGGCCACGACCAGCAGGACGATGAACAGATTCTTGCGCATGCGCGGAACCTTCGGGACGGTTCGGAGGGGAGGGCGGAGGCAGCGGAAGGCCGCGGGTTCGGACCGCGACGCGAGGCGGGACGTTCGCCGCGCAAGGGGCGCGGCGGCGGCGGGGGATTCTAGGAAGGGGCCGCCGCTGCTGTCGAGCCGGCGGCCGGCCGGCCCGGCGGCGGGCTCAACCGCTCACACCAGAGCGCTGCGCTTTTCAGCTCGTCCCTCGCGGGGGAGGGGGTGGGGAGAGGAAATCATGCAATCCCCTGTGATCGGCATCACTCGCTGCGGATCGCGCTGATGAAGCGGTCGACCTCGCGGCGCAGGTCCTCGGACTGGCGGCTCAGCTGGCGCGAGGCTTCCAGCAGTTCCTCGGACTGGCTGCCGGTGTCGGTGGCCGCGTGCGTGACCTCGCCGATGTGGCGGCTGACCGTCATCGCGCTGTCGGCGGTCAGCTGCACGTTGCGGGCGATCTCGCGGGTGGCGGCGCTCTGCTGCTCGACGGCCGCGGCGATCGCGGTGGCGATGTCGTTGACGGTCTGGATCACGCTGCTGATCGTGCCGATCGCGCCGACCGTGCCGTCGGTGGCGGTCTGGATGCCGCCGATCTGCGCGGCGATCTCCTGGGTCGCCTGCGCGGTCTGCTTGGCGAGTTCCTTGACCTCGGTGGCGACCACCGCGAAGCCCTTGCCGGCCTCGCCGGCGCGCGCCGCCTCGATGGTGGCGTTCAGCGCGAGCAGGTTGGTCTGCTCGGCGATGGTCTTGATCAGGTCGACGACCTCGCCGATGCGCGCGCCGGCCTCGGCGAGACCGCGCACGGTCGCGTGTGCGCGGTCGGCTTCGCCGACGGCCTGACCGACGACGCCGGTCGCCTCGCCGACCAGCCGGGCGATGTCGCGGATCGCGGCTTCGAGCTGGCTGGCGGCGCCGGCGACGGTGCCGACGTTGTCCGAGGCCAGCTCGGCAGCGTCGGCGACGGTCGCGGCGCGCGAGCGGGTCTCGCCGGCCGTGCGCGCCATGCGCTCGGCGGTGCGCTCCAGCCCGTCCGCGGCCGAGGTCACGGCATCGAGCCTGCCGGCGGCTTCGCGGCCGAAGTGGGTGGTGAGCTGCGTGATGCGTTCGCTGCGCGCCTGCTGGCGCTGGCGCTCCTGCTCCTTCTCGGTCTCGCGCTGCACGCGCACGGCTTCCTCGGCGGCGCGCACGCGTTCCTTCTCGGCCTCGCGCTCGACGCGCAGCGCCTCGTCCTCGCGCGCGCGGCGCGCCCGCTCGGCCTCGGCCTCGGTGCGGGCGCGGTCCTGCTCGATGCGCAGGCGCTGGGCTTCGAGCGAGTTGCCGCGCAGCACCTCGACGGCGCGCGCCAGATCGCCGATCTCGTTGCGCCGGCCGGTGTCCGGCACCGGCGTATCGAGCGCACCGCCGGCGAGCGCGGTCGTGGTCGCGGTCAGGCGGCGCAGCGGCGCGACGATGCCGGACATGACCACCCAGATCGCCAGCGCGATCAGCGCCAGGCAGAAGGCGGCCAGCGCGATGAAACCGCTGGCGCTGCTCGCGGCGGTGTCGCGCGCGCTGCCCGCCTGGTTGCCGGCTTCCTCACCGACGGCATCGACCAGCGCGATGATGGTGTCGATCGCCTGTGTGGCGCGCGCAAACCACTCGCCGGCCGGGAACGGATAGTCCCAGCCGAGCGTGCCGGCCTCGATGACCTGATGGCGGGTCTGCTCGAAACGCTCGAACACCGACTCGCGCACCGTCGCGACCGCCTGCACGAGGCCGGCGTCGTTGTCGCCCTGGCTGGCGAGCTGTGCGACGCGCTCCCAGGCCAGTTCGACGCGCCCGCGCATGCGGCCGAGCCGTTCAAGATCGGCGGCCAGCATCGGCTTGCCGGCGGCGATGATGCCGGCGATGACGGCGCGCTCGCGCCCCATGTATTCGCTCATCTGCCACGCGAAGTGGCGCAGCGCCTGCAGGCGCGCGAGGCGCATCGACGCCGATTCCGGCTGCCGGTCGATCTCCAGCGACAGGCGTTCGGTGGCCTCGACGCTGGCGGTGATGCCGGGCAGCCAGTCCTTCAGCAGCGCCGCATCGCGCTCGGCGCGCGGGCGGGGCAGGTCGCGGTCGACCCGCTCGCGCAGCGTCCTGAGCCGGCTCCAGGCGGCGTCGGCATCGGCGAGCAGCTTCTGCTCCCGGGCTTCCAGGGTTTCGTTACGCAGCGCCGCCAGCGCCTGGCCCGCGGCGGTGTCGGCCTGCTCGCGGTAGCGCCGGATCGCCTCGCGTGCCTGCGCGGTGATGGCATCGGCAGCGTTCAGGGCGCCGTTGGTCGCGCCGCGTTCCCGGGCCCAGTTGGTTGTCGCATTGGCGAGCAGTGCGGCGGCGGCGTTGTGCCGCCAGGCTTCGGCGGCCTGCTCGCTGCGACGGCGGGCATCGAATCCGTCGTTGACGGTCAGCGCCAGCAACAGCGCGGACAGGACGAGGATCAGGGCGAGCAGTCGGCTGCGGATCGACATCGGCTTGCACTCCGGCAAATTTCAGCAGAACCACGTATCGGCCGGCACGGACCGCTGCTTGAGCAGGGCGGCCGGACGTCGGGAGGAGTGCAGCGGACCCTGGGGGAGTGCCAAGTCTGGTCGCGTGCGGGGCAGACGCAAGGGCAGACCCGCACGGACGCACAAAGGCGAAGGCCCGGTACCGATGTTCGGTACCGGGCCTTCGGATTTGGTAGCGGGGGCAGGATTTGAACCTACGACCTTCGGGTTATGAGCCCGACGAGCTACCAGACTGCTCCACCCCGCAACTGATGAATCGCACTATACAGGTGCGATTCTGGCTTTGCAAGCTTTTTGCATCAGCCCCATTACTGTGCAGAAAGCAGCGCACGGGTGTCAGGACCGAGCGGCAGCGTGTAGTCGTACGAGGCGATCACGACGCCATCGAGCGCGCGGATCAGCCGGGTGCTGACGTACACCGACTCGCGCCCGATGGCGTAGGTGCCGGCCGCGAGCGCTGCCGCGCGGTGGGTGCGGCTGAGATCGCGCACCGAGCGCGACAGCACGAACTCGCCGTTGTCCTGCTCGATGAAGACGTTGTTGCGCGTCTTCATCTCGATGACGGTCAGGCCCTGCTGCGCCAGGCGCGACGAGATCTGTTCGGAGGTGATGCGCCCGAAGGCCGACGAGCTTTCCAGCGCGTTGATGTTGACCAGGCTCGCGACCAGCACCGGCTGCGCCTCGCGCTTGATCCACGAGGCCTGGCTGATCAACTGGTCGGCGGCCGTGTAGCTGGCGGCGACGATGTTGCTGTCCTGGATCGGCGGCGTCGAGCAGGCGGCGAGTGCGACGGCGCAGAGCGCTGCGGCCAGCAGCCGGCGGAAGCTTGCAGGGAGCGGGATCATCGACCGACCACCTCGATCCGGCGGCTCAGGTCGGGCGTGACCGGAGCCGGCATGTCCGGCAGGTACTGGGCGACGTTCTCGTCGCTGACGTAGTAGATGTCGCGCAGCCGCGTGCGGTACATCGGGCCGTCCATGACCGAGGTGCTGACGATGATCTCGGTGTTCGGTGTCTCGTAGATGCCGCCGGAGAGGAACTCGCCGGCCGTCAGCAGGATCGCGCCGGCACCCATCGCCGCGTGTGTGCTGCGCGCCGCGAGTCCGCCGAGGGCCGCTGCGCCGCCGACCGCGACGAAGGAACCCGGCTGCGGGCGCATGTCGCGACAGGTGTGCTGGACGACCTGGGTCTTCAGGTCGACCTGCAGTGCACCGTGCATCGGCACGGCGCTGACGCCGAAGCCGAGCGACACCAGATGCGTGACGACGAGATCGTGCAGCGCGTAGTCGAAGGTCGTCACCGGCCGCGGCGGCGTCACGTACAGCGACACCGGCCGGTCGCTCGGCAGCTGCGTGCTCAGGCGCTGCGCCACGTGCATGGCCAGCAGATCCCAGTGGTGGGCGGCCTGCATCTTCTTCTGGTAGCTGAGCGGGTACGACTCCGGCATCGGCACCTGCGAGCAGGCCCCGAGCGTGGCAGCCGCAGCCAGCGCTGCGAGCGTAACGACTATGGATTTCATCGGGCGTCCTCGGGTCGGAAGGGCTGCGCGTTCCGTTCTCGTGTGCAGCGTGACGCGGCTTATAGCACCGGCCTTGCCGGGCTTTCCAGCCGCCCCCCGCCGTGTGGCGGGAAGGCCCTCGCGCACGGCCGGCCGCGGCTGCGGTGAGGGTCGGAGGCCGGTCGGGTGGGAACACAAGTTCTCGCGATTTCAAGTCTGGCAGGACACATCATCTTGTGGTCCGATGCGCCCCTGTCCTGCCGCGGCGATCCTGCCGCACCGCTGCGCAGCGCCGGTTCCGGCCGCTGCCGCATCCCCAGCAAACCACGGAGGTAGTCCCGAGTGTCCACCACGACCGCTCGCCCGAAAGCCGTTGCCGCGCCCCGCCGCGGCGTCGCCGACATCGACCTGCAACCGGCGTCCTTCGACATCTGGGACAAGAAGTACCGGCTCAAGGCGAAGGACGGGCGCGTCATCGATGACACCGTCGATCACACCTGGCAGCGCGTCGCGCGCGCGATTTCCGAGGTCGAGGCGACGCCGCAGGCGCGCGCGCACTGGTACGAGCGCTTTCTGTGGGCGCTGCGTCACGGTGCGATCCCGGCCGGGCGCATCACCTCGAACGCCGGTGCCTGGGAGCACAAGCCCGCGACCAGCACGATCAACTGCACGGTCTCGGGCAGCATCGAGGACTCGATGGACGACATCCTGCAGAAGGTGCACGAGGCCGGCCTGACGCTGAAGGCCGGCTGCGGCATCGGCTACGAGTTCTCGACGCTGCGCCCGCGCGGTGCCTACGTCTCGGGGGCCGGTGCCTACACCAGCGGCCCGCTGTCGTTCATGGATATCTACGACAAGATGTGCTTCACGGTGTCCTCGGCCGGCGGCCGGCGCGGCGCGCAGATGGGCACCTTCGACGTCACGCATCCCGACGTGCAGGAGTTCATCAAGGCCAAGCGCGAGGACGGGCGCCTGCGCCAGTTCAACCTGTCGCTGCTGGTCACGCAGGAATTCATGGAGGCGGTGAAGGCCGACGGCGAATGGAAGCTGTCGTTCCCGGTGCGGCGCAAGGAGGCCGAGGCCGACGGACTCGACCTCACGAACCCCGAACTCGTCTGGCGCGAATGGCCGATCCACGAGGGGCTGGTGGTCAACGACGCCGGGCTGGTGGCCTGCAAGGTCTACAGGACGCTGAAGGCGCGCCGGCTCTGGGACGTGATCATGTCCTCGACCTACGACTACGCCGAGCCGGGCTTCATCCTGATCGACAAGGTCAACGAGATGAACAACAACTGGTGGTGCGAGAACATCCGCGCCACCAATCCCTGCGGCGAGCAGCCGCTGCCGCCGTACGGTTCCTGCCTGCTCGGCTCGGTCGACCTGACGCGCTTCGTGCTCGAACCGTTCACCGAGCGTGCGCGCTTCGACTGGGACACCTACCGCGAGGTGGTGTCGGTGTTCACGCGCATGCTCGACAACGTCGTCGAGATCAACGGCCTGCCGCTGGAGCCGCAGCGCGCCGAGATCACCGGCAAGCGCCGTCACGGCATGGGCTATCTCGGCCTCGGCTCGACGATGACGCTGCTGCGCATGCGCTACGGCTCGGCGGAATCGCTGGCGTTCACCGAGCAGGTCACGCGCGAGATGGCCGTCGCCGGCTGGCGCACGGCGCTGGAACTGGCGCAGGAGAAAGGTCCGGCCCCGGTGCTCGCGGCCGAATACGTCGTCGATGGCGAGATGCTGCGCAAGCGCCCGGAAATGGCGCGCGACGGTTTCCAGGCCGGCGACCGCGTGCCGGGCCGTGTGCTGCATGCAAAGTACAGCCGCTACATGCAGCGTCTCGCCGGGGTCGAGCCGGCGCTGGTCGAGGCGCTCGCGAACGTCGGTGCACGCTTTACGCACCACACCTCGATCGCGCCGACCGGCACGATCTCGCTGAGCCTCGCCAACAACGCCTCGAACGGCATCGAACCGAGCTTCGCGCACCATTACGCGCGCAACGTCATCGTGCCGGGCAAGAAGAGCAAGGAGAAGGTCGATGTCTGGTCCTTCGAACTGCTGGCCTACCGCGAACTGGTCAATCCGCAGGCGATGCCGTATTCCGGGGACGCCGCCGCGCAACTGCCGGAGTACTTCATCGCCGCCGATGACGTGACGCCGAAGCAGCACGTCGACGTGCAGGCCGCCGCGCAGAAGTGGGTCGATTCGAGCATCTCGAAGACTGCGAACGTGCCGACCGATTTCCGCTACGAGGATTTCAAGGACATCTACCTGTACGCATACGAACAGGGCCTGAAGGGCTGCACGACCTTCCGCTTCAACCCCGAGGCTTTCCAGGGCGTGCTGGTCAAGGAGAAGGATCTCGAAAACACGCTGTACCGCTTCACGCTCGCCGACGGTCAGGTCGTCGAGGTCCGCGGCAACGAGCAGATCGAATACGACGGTGAACTCCACACCGCGGCCAATCTGTTCGATGCGCTGAAGGAAGGGTATTACGGCAAGTTCTGAACGGTGAGTCCTGCGCATCCGGCGGCCGGACTGCCGGGTGCGTGACGGGCGGGGGGCAGGAGTGGGCAGCGTGCGATACGAGTCGGATTTCGTGGACTGGACCTTCGAGCAGGCGCGGCTGCTGCGGGCGGGCGACTGGTCGGCTCTCGACGTCGAACGCATTGCAGAGGAGCTGGAGGCCATGGGGCGCAGCGAGCGTCGGGCGCTGGTGCATCGTCTCGAAGTGCTGCTGATGCATCTGCTGAAGTGGCAGTTCCAGCCCGGCAGACGCAGCCCGAGCTGGCGCAGCACGATCCGCATCCAGCGCATCGAGGTGGCCGAGCTGCTGGCCGACAATCCGAGCCTGAAGCCGCAGCTCGATGCCTTTCTGGCGCAGGCCTATCGCAAGGCCCGCCTGCTGGCGGCGGGCGAGACCGGACTCGATGAAGGCGGGTTTCCGCAGACGAGTCCGTACACGGCCGCCGAGGTCATCGACGAGGCCTGGTGGCCGGGCGCGCCGTAACCACGACCCTGATCTCCCGGTGCCGGGGCATCCATGTCGCAGCGCGCAACGCCGCCGCGCCGCCTGCGGCGTTCCGCGCTAGCATCCAGCGCATTCCCCGTCCTCGCCGCTGGAGCCCGCCCATGTCCCTGCCCAAGCGCATGGCCTTCTTCGTCTCCGATCGCACCGGCATCACCGCCGAGACGCTCGGGCACAGCCTGCTGACGCAGTTCGAGTCGCTGAACATCGAGAAGCAGGCGGTGCGCTTCGTGGATACGCCCGAGCGGGCGAAGGCGCTGCGCGATCGCATCGACCGGCACTTTCGCGAGGACGGGCTCAAGCCGCTGGTGTTCTCGACGCTGATCGCCGAGGAGACGCGCGCGATCGTCAAGCAGGCGAACGGCCACTTCATCGACTTCTTCGAGGTGTTCATCGGGCCGCTGGAGCAGGAACTCGGCGTCAAGTCCTCGCTGACCGCCGGACGCTCGCACGGCCTGACCGACATGGTCGAGTACTCGCGGCGCATCGACGCCGTGAACTTCACGCTGAACCACGACGATGGTTCGACCACCGCGCATCTGGCCGAGGCCGACATCATCCTGGTCGGCATCTCGCGCACCGGCAAGACGCCGACCTGCCTGTACCTGTCGCTGCACTACGGCATCCGCGCCGCCAACTTCCCGCTGACCGAGGACGACCTGGAGGACATGAAGCTGCCGAACAGCCTGCGCCCCTACCAGGACAAGCTGTTCGGGCTGACCACCGACCCGATGCGGCTCGCGCAGATCCGCCACGAGCGCATGCCGAACAGCAAGTACTCGTCGCTCGAACAGTGCGACTACGAGACCCGCCAGGCCGAGGCGCTGTTTCGCAAGCTCGGCGTGCCGTACCTGCGCACGACGATGAAATCCATCGAGGAAATCGCGACGACCATCATCGACATGGCCGGGCTCGAAAAGCGCAAGGTGCGGCCGCACCGGCCGCAGGCGCACGTCTGATTTTCCGCGGGCTTGCAGCGCGCCTCCCTGACCGGCGCGGTTGCATTTGACGGCGCATCATGCAGGATATGCCGCGGTCCGGAGCCCCGGGGTACAACGGGGCGCGCGTCCAGGCAAGGGGGGTGCCGAAATCGCTCGGCATCTGAATCTGGCGCCGGTGAGCATCATGCTCTCGCCGGCGCCGAGGGTTTGCTCGCAAGCAGCAGACTTTTCAGTGCGGGTCCCGCCCGATGCGGGGCCACAAACGCAGAACGACTTAGGAGCGCAATGACATGAAGAATCCGGTTCGCGTCGCCATCACCGGTGCCGCCGGCAACATCGGTTATGCCATGGCTTTCCGCATCGCCGCCGGCGACATGCTGGGCCCGGACCAGCCGGTCATCCTGCACCTGCTCGAAATCACCCCGGCGCTGCCGGCGCTGCAGGGCGTCGTGATGGAGCTCAACGACTGCGCCTTCCCGCTGCTGGCCGGTGTCGTTGCCACCGACAAGCTCGAAGAAGCCTTCAAGGATGTGAATTACGCGCTGCTGGTCGGCGCCCGTCCGCGCGGCCCGGGCATGGAGCGCAAGGACCTGCTGACCGCCAATGGCGCGATCTTCGGGCCCCAGGGCAAGGCGCTGAACGATGTCGCCTCGCGTGACGTGAAGGTGCTCGTGGTCGGCAACCCGGCCAACACCAACTCGCTGATCGCCCAGTGCAACGCCCCGGACCTCGATCCGAAGCAGTTCACGGCGATGACCCGCCTCGACCACAACCGTGCGCTGTCGCAGCTCGCCGAGAAGACCGGCGTGCACTTCAACTTCATCAAGAAGATGACGATCTGGGGCAACCACTCCAGCACCCAGTATCCGGACATCTCGCAGTGCACCGTCGACGGCAAGGCTGCCGCCGAGCTGGTCGACAGCGACTGGTACAAGAGCACCTTCATCCCCGACGTGCAGCAGCGCGGCGCGGCGATCATCAAGGCCCGCGGCGCCTCGTCGGCCGCCTCGGCCGCCTCGGCCGCGATCGACCACATGCGTTCGTGGGCGCTCGGCACCGCCGAGGGCGACTGGGTGTCGATGGGCATCCCGTCCGACGGCTCCTACGGCATCGCGCCGGGCGTCATCTACTCGTATCCCTGCGTCTGCAAGGACGGCAAGTACGAGATCGTCCAGGGTCTGCCGGTCGATGAGTTCTCGCGCGCCAAGATGGACGCCACCGAAGCCGAACTGCGCGAGGAGCGCGCGGCGATCGAGCATCTGCTGAAGCCGTGATCCGGCCTGCAGCATTGACGTTGACGTAAGCGTCAACCTCCGACAAGGCGCCCTGCGGGGCGCCTTTTGTTTTGGCCGTCTTCCGCAGTCCTGCCGTGCGGCCGGCCGGCGACGCTTCGCCGGCAGCTGCGGCCTTCGGAATATTTTCCTTTTCATTCATGAAATTGCCATGCAGCGCCTGCAGGCTCGCGGTCGCGGCACGTCCGCAAGCGAGAGCGGCTCCTATGTTGTGCATTGACACATCCAATGTGACGTAAGCGAAACAATTGAGTTAGCTTATCAATGCCCGGTGCAGCTTCGTTCCGACGGGCGCAACACAACAACAAACGGTTTCCGCTGCCGCCCTCCGCTGATCCGGAAGCGCGCAGGCCGGAAACCGCGGGCGCACCTGCCGCCCCTGCCGCCGCAAGGCGGCAACCCACGACCGATGCCGTACCAGAGATTTGGAGGGGAAACGGGATGACGTACGAAACTTTCCACAAGCGATCCATCGACGACATGGAAGGCTTCTGGGGCGAGCAGGCCGGCCTGATCCACTGGAACAAGCCGCCGCAGCAGGTGCTCGACTATTCCAGACCGCCGTTTCGCAAGTGGTTCGTCGGCGGTGAGACCAACCTCTGCTACAACGCGGTCGACCGTCATCTGGCTGCGCGCGCCGATCAGCCGGCGCTGGTCTACATCTCGACCGAAACCGAAGAGACGAAGTCGTACTCGTTCGCCGAGCTGCACCGCGAGGTCAACCGCACCGCGGCGATCCTCGTCGCGCTCGGCGTCGGCAAGGGCGACCGTGTCGTCATCTACATGCCGATGATCGCCGAGGCGCTGTTCGCGATGCTGGCCTGCGCGCGCCTCGGGGCCGTGCACTCGGTGGTGTTCGGCGGCTTCGCGTCGCACAACCTCGCCGTGCGCATCGACGATGCGCAGCCGAAGCTGCTCGTCACCGCCGATGCCGGCATGCGCAACGGCAAGCCGGTGCCGTACAAGCACCTGGTCGACGAGGCCTGCGCGCTCGCCAAGTACCCGCCGCAGCACGTGCTGATCGTCAACCGCGGCCTCGACCCGCAGATGCCCATCACCGAAGGCCGGGATGCCGACTACGCGACGCTGCGCGAGCAGCATCTCGACGCCGAAGTGCCGGTGACCTGGGTCGAGTCGAACGAGCCGAGCTACATCCTCTACACCTCCGGCACCACCGGCACGCCGAAGGGCGTGCAGCGCGACACCGGCGGCTACTGCGTCGCGCTCGCCGCGTCGATGAAGCACATCTACAACGCCAATCCCGGCGAGACGATGTTCACGACCTCGGACATCGGCTGGGTCGTCGGCCACAGCTACATCGTCTACGGCCCGCTGATCCACGGCATGACGACCATCGTCTACGAGGGGCTGCCGACGCGGCCCGATGCCGGCATCTGGTGGAAGATCGTCGAGGACTACAAGGTCACGACGATGTTCAGCTCGCCGACCGCGGTGCGCGTGCTGAAGAAGCAGGACCCGGAGTACCTGCGCAAGTACGACCTCTCGACGCTGCGCTACCTGTTCCTGGCCGGCGAGCCGCTCGATGAGCCGACCTCGCGCTGGATCAGCGATGCGCTCGGCGTGCCGGTCATCGACCACTACTGGCAGACCGAGACCGGCTGGGCGATGTTGACCTACCTGCCGGGCGTGGACCTGAAGCCGAACCGCTTCGGCTCGCCGGGCTTCCCGAACTACGGCTTCAACATCCGCGTCATCAACGAAGCCACCGGTGCCGACGCCGAGGCGAACGAGAAGGGCGTGCTGGTCGTCGTGCCGCCGCTGCCGCCGGGCTGCCTCACGACGGTCTACGGCAACGACGAGCGCTTCGTGAAGAGCTACTTCAGCCAGTTCAAGGAGCTGCTGTACACCTCCTCGGACTGGGCCGTGCGCGATGACGACGGCTACTACTTCATCCTCGGGCGCACCGACGACGTCATCAACGTCGCCGGCCACCGCCTCGGCACCCGCGAGATCGAGGAAGCCGTGCAGGCGCACGCGGCGATCGCCGAGGTCGCCGTGGTCGGCATCGCCGATCAGCTCAAGGGTCAGGAGGCCGTCGTGTTCGCGACGCTGAAGAACCCGGCGCTGGTCGAGACCGAGGAAGGTCGCGCGAAGCTCGAAAAGGAAGTGCTCGCCAAGGTCGTCGAGCTGCTCGGCCCGGTGGCGCGTCCGAAGCACGCCTACTTCTGCCAGACGCTGCCGAAGACCCGCTCCGGCAAGCTGCTGCGCCGCTCGATCCAGGCGCTGGCCGAAGGCCGCGACCCGGGTGACCTGTCGACGCTCGACGATCCGAACTCGCTCGACGAGGTCCGGCGCGCGGTCGGTCGCAGCTGAGGCCGCGGGGCGGCGCGCGGCGGATCGCATCCTGCCGCGCGCCACCGCCCCCGGGCCGCGCATCACCCGGCCCATCAGCAGACATCTTTCAGACATCTTCAGACATCTTGAGGGGGGCCTGCACCG
This sequence comes from Plasticicumulans sp., assembly GCF_035331805.1. Taxonomy (NCBI): domain Bacteria; kingdom Pseudomonadati; phylum Pseudomonadota; class Gammaproteobacteria; family Candidatus Competibacteraceae; genus Plasticicumulans; species Plasticicumulans sp. The sequence goes on from NZ_DAOLKE010000025.1 coordinate 14,389, forward strand.
GGGACGACGGTGCGGGTTGGCAGTACGCGGCCGGAGGTCGGGCGATGCCGGGGGGCGTCGCCTTGCATGCCGGACGGCCGTGCAGGGTCCGTGATGCCGGGCATAACCGGTGCACGGGCCGGCGGCGGGGCGCCGGAGGTGCCAGCCGTGGGGAACGGTGCGCAAGCGCGCCGTGGCGGTCCCCCGTCCGGGGGGGCGGGGGACCGTTTTCCGATGTTCATCCGGCGGCGCGCGATCCGTGCCGCCTGCCATCCGAGGTCAAGCGAAATGAGTGAGCTGAAGTCCGCCGGTGCACGTTTCCGTGCCGCCGTTCGTGAGGAGCGCCCGTTGCAGGTGGTCGGGGCGGTCAACGCCTATTTCGCCCGGCTCGCCGAACACTCGGGCTACAAGGCCCTGTACCTGTCCGGCGGTGGTGTCGCGGCCTGCTCCTGCGGCATCCCGGACCTCGGCATCACGACGATGGAAGACGTGCTGATCGATGCGCGGCGCATCACCGATGTCACCGACCTGCCGCTGCTCGTCGACATCGACACCGGCTGGGGCGGCGCCTTCAACATCGCCCGCACCGTGCGCGAGCTGACCCGCGCCGGCGTCGCCGCCGTGCACATCGAGGACCAGGTCGCGCAGAAGCGCTGCGGTCACCGCCCGAACAAGGCCATCGTCTCGCAGGCCGAGATGGTCGATCGCGTCAAGGCCGCGGTCGATGCCAAGACCGACAGCAACTTCGTGATCATGGCCCGTACCGACGCGCTCGCCGTCGAGGGCCTGCAGTCGGCGATCGACCGTGCCTGCGCCTGCGTCGAGGCCGGTGCCGACATGATCTTCCCGGAGGCGATGACCGATCTCGGCATGTACCGCCAGTTCGCCGAGGCCGTCGGCGTGCCGGTGCTCGCCAACATCACCGAGTTCGGCTCGACGCCGCTGTTCACGACCGACGAGCTCGGCGCCAACGGCGTCAGCCTCGTGCTCTACCCGCTGTCGGCCTTCCGTGCGGCTTCGAAGGCGGCGCTGAACGTCTATCAGCAGCTGCGTGCCAGCGGCACCCAGCAGGGCGTCGTCGACACGATGCAGACCCGCGCCGAACTCTACGAGCACCTCGGCTACCACGCCTACGAGCAGAAGCTCGACGCGCTGTTCAGCAAAGACGCCAAGTAAAGCCGCGCTCAACCGACATCGGAGTCCCCAGCCATGACCGAATCCACGCAGGTCCTGCCCAAGGCCAAGAAGTCCGTCGCGCTGTCCGGCACCGCCGCCGGCAACACCGCGATCTGCACCGTCGGGCGCACCGGCAATGACCTGAACTACCGCGGTTACGACATTCTCGATCTGGCCGACAAGTGCGAGTTCGAGGAGATCGCGCACCTGCTGATCCATCACAAGCTGCCGACCGCGAGCGAGCTGAAGGCCTACAAGGCCAAGCTCAAGGCGCTGCGCGGCCTGCCGCTGCCGGTCAAGGCGGTGCTGGAGCAGATTCCGGCCGCCGCGCACCCGATGGATGTCATGCGCACGGCCGTCTCGACGCTCGGCTGCGTGCTGCCGGAGAAGGACGATCACAACTCCGCCGGTGCGCGCGACATCGCCGACCGCCTGATCGCCTCGCTCGGCTCGATGCTGCTGTACTGGTACCACTACAGCCACAACGGCAAGCGCATCGAGGTCGAGACCGACGACGAGTCGATCGGCGGCCACTTCCTGCGCCTGCTGCACGGCGAGCGCCCGAGCGAGCTGCACGTGCGCTCGATGCACACCTCGCTGGTGCTGTACGCCGAGCACGAGTTCAACGCCTCGACCTTCACCGGCCGCGTCATCGCCGGCACCTCGTCCGACCTGTACTCGGCGATCACCGGCGCGATCGGCGCGCTGCGCGGTCCGAAGCACGGCGGCGCCAACGAGGTCGCCTTCGAGATCCAGCAGCGCTACGACAACCCGGAAGAGGCCGAGGCCGACATCCGCGAGCGCGTCGAGCGCAAGGAAGTCGTCATCGGCTTCGGTCACCCGGTCTACACGATCTCCGATCCGCGCAACAAGGTGATCAAGGAAGTCGCGCGCACGCTCGCCGCCGATGCCGAGAACTTCAAGCTGTTCGACATCGCCGAGCGGCTCGAAACCGTCATGTGGGACGCCAAGAAGATGTTCCCGAACCTCGACTGGTTCTCGGCCGTCTCGTACCACCTGATGGGCGTGCCGACGGAGATGTTCACGCCGCTGTTCGTGATCGCGCGCACCACCGGCTGGGCCGCACACGTCATCGAGCAGCGCGAGGACGGCAAGATCATCCGCCCGAGCGCCAACTACATCGGCCCGGAAGACCGGCCGTTCGTCGCGATCGAGGACCGCAAGTGACCATGAACACTGCCTATCGCAAACTGCTGCCGGGCACGAAGCTGGATTACTTCGATGCGCGTGCCGCCGTCGATGAGATCAAGGCCGGGGCCTGGGCGACGCTGCCCTACACCTCGCGCGTGCTGGCCGAGAACCTCGTGCGCCGCTGCGAACCGGCGATGCTGCGCGATTCGCTCAGCCAGCTGATCGAGCGCAAGCGCGACCTCGACTTCCCGTGGTTCCCGGCGCGCGTCGTCTGCCACGACATCCTCGGCCAGACCGCGCTCGTCGACCTCGCCGGCCTGCGCGACGCGATCGCCGATCAGGGCGGCGATCCGGCCAAGGTCAATCCGGTGGTGCCGACGCAGCTGATCGTCGATCACTCGCTCGCCGTCGAGTACGGCGGCTTCGACCCCGAGGCCTTCGACAAGAACCGCGCGGTCGAGGAGCGTCGCAACGAGGACCGCTTCCACTTCATCGACTGGACGCGCACGGCCTTCCAGAACGTCGACGTGATCCCGGCCGGCAACGGCATCATGCACCAGATCAATCTGGAGAAGATGTCGCCGGTGATCCAGGTCCGTGACGGCGTCGCCTTCCCGGACACCTGCGTCGGCACCGACAGCCACACGCCGCACGTCGATGCGCTCGGCGTCATCGCCATCGGCGTCGGCGGACTCGAAGCCGAGACCGTCATGCTCGGACGCGCGTCGATGATGCGCCTGCCCGACATCGTCGGCGTCAGGCTCACCGGCAAGCGCCAGCCCGGCATCACCGCCACCGACATCGTGCTGGCGCTGACCGAGTTCCTGCGCAAGGAGCGCGTGGTCGGGGCCTACGTCGAGTTCTTCGGCGAAGGCGCCGAGAGCCTGTCGATCGGCGATCGCGCGACCATCTCGAACATGTGCCCGGAGTACGGTGCGACCGCCGCGATGTTCTACATCGACGGCCAGACCATCGATTACCTGAAGCTGACCGGCCGCGAGCCGGAGCAGGTGGCGCTGGTCGAGCAGTACGCGAAGACGCTCGGCCTCTGGGGCGATGCGCTGGCAAGCGCCGAGTACGAGCGCGTGCTGACGTTTGACCTGTCGACGGTCGTGCGCAACATGGCGGGGCCCTCGAACCCGCACAAGCGCCTGCCGACCTCGGCGCTCGCCGAGCGCGGCATCGCCGACGAAGCCAAGCTCGCGCAGGCGAGGGCCGAGGAGGCCGACGGCCTGCTGCCCGATGGCGCGGTCATCATCGCGGCGATCACGAGCTGCACCAACACCAGCAACCCGCGCAACGTCGTTGCCGCCGGCCTGCTGGCGCGCAAGGCCAATCAGCTCGGCCTGACGCGCAAGCCCTGGGTGAAGTCCTCGTTCGCGCCGGGTTCGAAGGTCGCGAAGCTGTATCTCGAAGAGTCCGGCCTGCTGCCGGAACTCGAAAAGCTCGGCTTCGGCATCGTCGCCTATGCCTGCACGACGTGTAACGGCATGTCCGGCGCGCTCGATCCGAAGATCCAGCAGGAGATCATCGACCGCGACCTGTACGCGACCGCCGTGCTCTCCGGCAACCGCAACTTCGACGGCCGCATCCACCCGTACGCCAAGCAGGCCTTCCTCGCCTCGCCGCCGCTGGTCGTCGCCTACGCGCTCGCCGGCACCGTGCGTTTCGACATCGAGCAGGACGCGCTCGGTTTCGATGCCGATGGCAGGGCGATCACGCTGAAGGATCTCTGGCCGAGCGACGAGGAGATCGACGCCATCGTGGCCAGCTCGGTCAAGCCCGAGCAGTTCAAGCAGGTCTACATCCCGATGTTCGACCTCGGCACCGTCGAGGCCGCCAAGAGCCCGCTGTACGACTGGCGTCCGCAGTCGACCTACATCCGCCGTCCGCCGTACTGGGAAGGCGCGCTGGCCGGCGAGCGCACCCTGAAGGGCATGCGTCCGCTCGCGGTGCTGCCGGACAACATCACGACCGATCACCTGTCGCCGTCGAACGCGATCCTGCTCGACAGCGCCGCCGGTGAATACCTGGCGAAGATGGGCCTGCCGGAGGAGGACTTCAATTCCTACGCGACGCACCGCGGCGATCACCTGACCGCCCAGCGCGCGACCTTCGCGAACCCGAAGCTCGTCAACGAGATGGTCGTCGTCGATGGCAAGGTCAAGCAGGGATCGCTCGCGCGCGTCGAGCCGGACGGCACGGTCATGCGCATGTGGGAGGCGATCGAGACCTACATGGATCGCCGCCAGCCGCTGATCATCATCGCCGGTGCCGATTACGGTCAGGGCAGTTCGCGTGACTGGGCGGCCAAGGGCGTGCGTCTGGCCGGCGTCGAGGCCATCGTCGCCGAGGGCTTCGAGCGCATCCACCGCACGAACCTGATCGGCATGGGCGTGCTGCCGCTGGAATTCCAGCCCGGCACCGACCGCAAGACGCTCGGCCTCGACGGCACCGAGACCTACGACGTGACCGGCGAACGCAAGCCGCGCACGACGCTGACGCTGGTGATCCACCGCCGCAACGGCGAAACCGTCGAAGTCCCGGTCACCTGCCGGCTCGACACCGCCGAGGAAGTCTCGATCTACGAGGCCGGCGGCGTGCTGCAGCGCTTTGCGCAGGACTTCCTGGCGTCGTCTTCGCAGGCAGCCTGAGTAGTCCGTCCGCAGGCGTCGGTCGCAGCGGCTAACCCCTCTCCCCAACCCCTCTCCCGCAAGGGGAGAGGGGCTTTGGCAGCAACGGTCTGACCTGGATCAGCACCGGTTGCGGAGCAGGAAAAACGGCTGCGATCAAACCCGGAGCACGGCCTGATAGCCCCTCCCCCCTCGCGGGGGAGGGGTTGGGGAGAGGGGGAAAACCTCACCCCATCTGCAAGCCTTGAAGATTCATCCGCCACCGTCAGGAGGCTCCCGATGCAAGCCAGCGATCAGGCCCGCCATCTGCGCCGGGTGATGACCGATGCCGAACGCCGGCTCTGGCTGCATCTGCGTGCTCACCGATATGTCGGCCAGAAGTTCCGTCGTCAGCAGGCGCTCGGTCCTTATATCGTCGATTTCGTGCATTTCGGTGCCCGTCTGATCGTCGAGGCCGATGGCAGTCAGCACGGTGAACGGGATCAGGCGCGCGATGCCTGGCTTGTGGCGCAGGGCTTCCGGGTTTTGCGCTTCTGGAATCACGACATCCTGAACCGCACGGACGCGGTGCTGGATGCAATCGGTGCGGCGATCGTCGAGGCCGCCGTCCCCTCTCCCCCAACCCCTCTCCCGCAAGGGGAGAGGGGAGCCACAGCCCCGGAGTCATGAACCCGATGGCCTTCGCACCCCAGATCAAGATTCCCGCCACCTACATCCGCGGCGGCACCA
>NZ_DAOLKE010000025.1:20157-21378 GCF_035331805.1 Plasticicumulans sp.
ATGGCCTTCGCACCCCAGATCAAGATTCCCGCCACCTACATCCGCGGCGGCACCAGCAAGGGCGTGTTCTTCCGTCTGCTGGATTTGCCCGAAGCCTGCCAGCAGCCCGGCGAGGCGCGCGACAAGCTGCTGCTGCGCGTGATCGGCAGCCCCGACCCCTACGGCAAGCAGATCGACGGCATGGGCGGGGCGACCTCCAGCACCAGCAAGACCGTGATCCTCGCAAAGAGCAGCCGCCCGGATCACGATGTCGATTACCTGTTCGGTCAGGTGTCGATCGACAAGGCCTTTGTCGACTGGAGCGGCAACTGCGGCAATCTGTCGGCCGCGGTCGGCGCGTTTGCGATCAGCGGCGGCCTCGTCGATGCGGCGCGCGTGCCGAAGGACGGCATGGCCACCGTGCGCGTCTGGCAGGTCAACATCGGCAAGACCATCATCGCCCACGTGCCGATGACCAACGGCGAAGTGCAGGAAACCGGCGATTTCGAACTCGACGGCGTGACCTTCCCGGCCGCCGAAGTGCAGCTCGAATTCCTCGATCCGGCCGATGAAGGCGAAGGCGATGCCGGCGGTTCGATGTTCCCGACCGGCAATCTCGTCGATGACCTCGAAGTGCCCGGCGTCGGCACGCTGAAGGCGACGATGATCAATGCCGGCATTCCGACGATCTTCGTCAATGCCGAGGCCATCGGTTACACCGGCACCGAATTGCAGGAGGCCATCAACGGCGATTCGAAGGCGCTGGCGATGTTCGAGACCATCCGCGCCTACGGGGCGCTGCGCATGGGCCTGATCAAGGATGTCGATGAAGCCACGAAGCGCCAGCACACGCCGAAGATCGCCTTTGTCGCGAAGCCGGTCGATTACGTGTCATCGAGCGGCAAGACGGTCGCAGCCGGCGATGTCGATCTGCTGGTGCGCGCGCTGTCGATGGGCAAGCTGCACCACGCGATGATGGGCACGGCCGCCGTCGCCATCGGCACCGCCGCCGCGGTTCCCGGCACGCTGGTCAACCTCGCGGCCGGTGGCGGCGAACGCAACGCCGTACGCTTCGGCCACCCGTCCGGCACGCTGCGCGTCGGCGCCGAGGCAAAGCAGGTCGACGGTCAGTGGACCGTGACCAAGGCGATCATGAGCCGCAGTGCGCGGGTGCTGATGGAAGGATGGGTGCGGGTGCCGGGGGATACGTTCTGATCGGCGTCTGACGTTTTACATAAAACA
>NZ_DAOLKE010000026.1:0-9763 GCF_035331805.1 Plasticicumulans sp.
GCCGGCTTCACGCTGGTCTGCCTCGGCATCGGCGCGGCGCTGTTCCGCTGGGAGTGAGGCGCGCTCAGGTGGTCACGCGCAGCAGCAGGCCCTGCACGTAGCCGAGCAGCATCGGCGGCAGGTTCGGGTGCGGCGGCGGCGCGGTGACCGGCAGGGTCGCAAGCTGGTAGTAGACGTGGTGGTTGACCCCGTTGAGGGTCGCGGTGACGTGTATCTGGTCGCCGAAGGCGCCGACGTGCGGCGCGCCGATGGTCACGGTATCGACCGCCTGGGTCGATGCGACCACAGTGCGCAGGCTGACCCAGAGATGATGCCCCTCGGCCACCGCGACCGGGGTCTGCCCCTGGAACAGCGGCAGGATCCAGGCCTGATCCTGCTGGGTCGGTGGATAAGTGTTGTGCCAGTGGCACGGCATGGTGACAGCCCCGCGACCGGCCCCTGTGCCGGATCATGCGAGCTTGGGTCGCCTTCGCCGAGCCGCCGGCAAGCCCGGCCTTCAGGGTCCTGGCATCGTTCCTGCTCGAATCCGGCAAGCGGGTCGCTCGCGGCCCGTCCCTGTCCGCTTGCCGACAAGACCTCCGCGCATGCCCATGAAGATCGCCATCGCCACGAAGGATTTCCGACAGATCGCCGGCCACGCCGGCCAGTCGCGTCACTGGCTGCTGTACGAAGGCACCGAGCCGGGCACGCAGCCGAGGCGCATCGAACTGGCGCCGGAGCAGGTGTTCCATGTGCATCGCGACGGCGTGCATCCGCTCGACGGCATCGGCGTCGTGATTGCCGGCAGTGCCGGCGACGGCTTCCTGCGGCGCATGGGCAAGCGCGGCGTCACGGTGGCGCTGACCGCCGAATCCGATCCGGCGCGCGCGCAGCGCGACTGGCTGGCCGGCTGTCTGGCGCCGCCGGCGCCGCCCGGCCTGCGCGGGCTGATCTGCAAGCTGCGCGACCGGCTGTTCTCGGCACACCTGCGCGGCTGAGCCGGGCCTTTCAGTCGGCGTCGAGCGCTGCCGGCCGGCGGTCGCCGGCGTCGAGCGGCTCGATGCAGCGCGGATCGTCGTGCTTCGGGCTGTTGACGTGGGTGCTGACCCGCAGCGCCTGCACGCTGGCGGCATCGGCCGGCTGCATCAGCGTCTGCAGGCGCGCGGCGTCGTGGTTCTCGTGATCGAGCCAGGCTTCGTAATCCGGCGCTTCGATCAGCACCGGCATGCGGTCGTGGATCGGCTGCAGCGACGGCGCCGCGGCCGTGACGATGATCGCGACGCTGTCGAAGGGCTCGGCACCGTCGCCGGCCCAGTGCTCCCAGACGCCACCGAAGGCGAGCAGCCCCTGACCGCGACGCGGGTGCATGAACCACGGCTGGCGACCGCCGGCGGCCGGCTGCCATTCGTACCAGCCGCTGGCCGGGATCAGGCAGCGGCGGCGACGGAAGGCGCTGCGGAACACCGGCTTCTCGGCGACCGTCTCGGCGCGGGCGTTGATCGTGCTGTACGGCACGCTCGGCGTCTTCGACCAGCCCGGCACCAGCCCCCAGCGCATCGCGTGACACTGGCGGTCATGGCCGCGGCCCTCGGTGATCACGGTCAGCGACTGGCTCGGCGACAGGTTGTAACGCGGCGCCAGCTCCGGCACGGCCTCCAGCCCGAACTGCCGGGCGATCCGCTCTCCCGGCGCGTACAGCGCAAAGCGTCCGCACATGATGGATACCTTCTTGGCGCAGCCGTCACGATCAGCGGGACCACAGGCCGCCGGCGCCGTTCCGGCCCCGCCAGCACTGCATCCGCCGCACACGATAAGCCAGCGCCGGGCCGGCGTTCGAGCGACCGGCAGCCGCCTGTGCGCCGAAATTGCCACCGGCCGCTGCGCCGGCCGGCTGCGCAAGCCACGGCGATCACCGGGGAACCTGCCGTCCTGTCAGCGCCTCGCCCCGCGCGGGGGAGGAACCGGAAAAGAGGGAAAAACAGGGCATTCCCCGACATCCCGCCGGCACCGGCCGTGAAACAAAAAAAGAGGGCCGGGTCCGACGACCCGGCCCAACACGACCACCAGAGGAGGATGGGAGGAGAAACATCACGAAGATGCCGGAAGTGATTGTGCGGACGGGGTTTCGCAGCGACAAACCAGCATTTCTAGGGGTCGCATCAGGATTTCTTGCTGTTAACGCCATCTTTCTGCAACGACAGGGAAAGACCGGCGCCGCGCGCCGCTGCATGGTCAGGATTCCGGCGTCCACCCGATACACATCGGATGCACGCCGGATACACCGTGGATGCACACCGGCTACACACTGAACCGTCTCCGCCCCCCGCTTTCAGAACCCGCCGCCGCCATGTCCGATCTGCCTGCCACTTCCGCTGCCGATCCCGAAGAACCCGCCGGCGGCAAGCCCCGCCGCCGCACCCGCCGCTGGTACCGTCGCCCGATGCTCTGGTTGCTGCTCGTATTCGTGTTTCCGGTTGTCGTGCAGGCCGCACGTCATGCGCTGAGCGCAACGGATCAGCCCTGGTACGCGGCCCGCCACGACAGCGCCCGGCTGGTGCCCGAGGCCGGGCGCCAGCCCGAAGCCATCGTGCAGGCCTGGGCAGCGCGCGCCTGGGGCTGGCGCGGCATCTTCGGCGTGCATACCTGGATCGCCGTGAAACCGGCCGGGGCGCCGGCCTGGCAGCGGCTGGAGGTGATCGGCTGGCGGCTGTACCGCGGCGGCTCGGCGGTCAGCATCACGAGCGGCGTCCCGGACGCCTACTGGTACGGCAACCGCCCGCTGCTGCTCGCCGAGCTGCGCGGCGCGGCCGCGGCCGACGCCATCCCGCGCCTGCTCGATGCCGCACGGCGTTATCCCTACGCCGATCGCTACCGGGTCTGGCCCGGTCCGAACAGCAACACCTTCGTCGCCCAGCTCGCGCGCGCGGTGCCGGAGCTGCGTCTGGCGCTGCCGGCGACGGCGATCGGCAAGGATTACCCGGTCGACGGCCGCTGGCTGGCCCCGGCCCCGAGCGGCACCGGCTGGCAGCTGACGCTCGGCGGCCTCGCCGGTCTGACGCTCGCCGTCGAGGAGGGCCTGGAGATCGACCTGCTCGGCCTGACCGCCGGCATCGATCCGGGCGGACCGGCGCTGAAGCTGCCCGGCATCGGCCGCATCGGCCCGCCGTGACGGCAGGCCGCGGCAAAGCGCGCTAAGCTCGCCGGCCCCTCCCCTGCCAAAGACCCGTCAGCCATGCTCAGGATCGGACAATGGACGCTGCGCCTCGCGCTGCTGCTGATCGTCGCCGGCCTGCTCGGCGGCTTCGGCCTGATGCTCGCCGGTCACGCCGACACCGGCATGACGCTGGTGACGCTGGTGCCCTTCGGCTTCGTGATCGGCTTCGCGGGGCTCGCGCTCGTCGTGCTGCACGAGAAACGCGACCGCTGAGCGCCCGCCGCGCACGGCAGGCCGATCACACGCAAGCGCATGGTTTTTCTACCCCCTCTCCCGCGCCGGGCGAGGGGCTGAAGGACGAAGCCTGCCGGTGTGAACGGCATCAGGCCGGCCCGGCATCGGTGCCAGTGCCCGCGGCCGGCCGGATCCGGCCGGCCGCGAGCACCTCGGCAGCCTGCTCCGGACTGAGCGGCGGCGCGTACAGATAGCCCTGCGCCTCGTCGCAGCCGTGGCCGCGGAGGAATCCGAGCTGCGCCGGCGTCTCGACCCCCTCGGCGATCACGCGCAGGCCCAGACTGTGCGCGAGCGTGATGATCGTGCGCGCGATGGCTGCATCGTTCGGATCGCTGGCGAGATCACGCACGAAGCTGCGATCGATCTTCAGGCGGTCGATCGGAAACTGCTTCAGGTACGCGAGCGACGAATACCCGGTGCCGAAGTCATCGATCGCGAGCTGCACGCCGAGCGCACGCAGCCGTGCCAGCGTGCCGGCGGTCTGCGGCGGATCGCTCATCAGCGCGCTCTCGGTGACTTCGAGCTCCAGCGCGGCACCGTCCAGCCCGCAGACGGCGAGGGCCGCGGCCACCTTGTCGGCCAGCCGGGCATCGCGCAGCTGCAGCGCCGAGAGGTTCACGGCAATGCGCACCCCCGGCAGGCCGGCGGCCCGCCACGCGCAGAGCTGCCGGCAGGCGGCATCGAGCACCCAGTCGCCGATCGCGCCGATCAGTCCGCAGTCCTCGGCCACCGGAATGAACTGCGCCGGCGGCACCTGCGCCCGTCCCTCCGGCTGCGGCCAGCGCAGCAGCGCCTCGAAGCCGATCAGCCGGCCGTCGCCGATCGCGAGCTGCGGCTGCCAGACCAGCGCGAAGCCCTGCTGCGCCAGCGCCCGGCGCAGGCCGTTCTCCAGCGTCAGGCGTTCGAGCACGCGGGCGTTCATGTCCTCGGTGAAGAACTGGAAGTTGTCCCGGCCGGACTGCTTGGCGTGGTACATCGCCGTGTCGGCGCTGCGGATCAGCGTCTCGGCATCGGCACCGTGGCCCGGATACAGGCTGATGCCGACGCTGCTGGTGATGCGCAGCTCGTGCGTGTCGATCTGGAAGGGCTGCGCGAGCGCGGCCAGCAGCTTGCCGGCGACGAGCGCCGCCTCGCGTTCGCCGTCGCCGGCCGGCAGGTCTTCGAGCAGCACGACGAACTCGTCGCCGCCGAGCCGGGCAACGGTGTCGCAGTCGCGCAGCGCCGCGCGCAGGCGCTGCGCGACGGCTTCGAGCAGCCGGTCACCGATGCCGTGGCCGAGCGAATCGTTGACGTTCTTGAAGCGGTCGAGATCGAGAAACAGCAGCGCGCAGCGCCGGGCGCCCCGCCGCGCCGCCGCCAGCGCGTGCTCAAGCCGCTCGAACAGCAGCACCCGGTTCGGCAGCCGCGTCAGCGGGTCGTACTGCGCGAGGAACTGGATGCGCCGCTCATGCGCCTTGTGCTCGCTGAGGTCGGTGAACACCGCGATGTAGTGCTGCGGGCCGGCATCGGCATCGCGCACGACGCTGACCGACAGCCACTCCGGAAACACCTCGCCGGACTTGCGCCGGTTCCAGATCTCGCCCTGCCACAGCCCGTGCGCATCGAGCGACTGCCAGAAGGCCCGGTAGAAGGCTGCATCCTGGCGCCCGGAGGCGAGCATGCGCGGATTGCGCCCGAGCACCTCGTCCGGCGCGTAGCCGGTCACCGTCGTGAACGCCGGATTCACGGCGACGATGCTGCAGCCGGCGTCGGTGATCATGATCGACTCGGCGGCGTGCTCGAACACCTCGGCGTACAGCCGCAGCTGGGTTTCGGCGGCGCGCCGGGCGCTGATGTCGCGCACGATCGCGCAGTTGTACTGGCCGTCGCCGTACGGCATCCCGGTCGCGACGATCTCGACCGGAAAGCGTTCGCCGTCGCGCGTGCAGTGCTCGGATTCGACGCGGACATGGCCCTTGCGCGCGACCTCTTCGCGCATCGCACGCAGTTGTTCGAGCCCGACCAGCGGGTCGATGTCGGTGACGCCCATGGTCAGCAGCTCTTCGCGCGACCAGCCGAGCCGGCGGCAGGCGGCCGGATTCACGTCGACGAAGCGGCCGTCCTCGCCCATGACGTACAGCGCGTCCTCGGCGGCATCGACGGCGGCCTGCGTCGCCTGCAGGCGCTGCTGCAGGCGCTCGTGTGCCGTGACGTCGGTCATCACCCAGACCTCGTGTTCGCCGCTCGCGCAGCCGGCGAACTGCACGCGGCGCGTGAGGCCGTCGCCGCAGTGCACGTCGAGCGTGCGCACCTGATCGAGCCCGCGCTCGCGATCGGCCAGATACAGCGCCAGCACGGTTTCGGCCTGCTCGCCGTACAGCCGCGCGAACCAGGCCTCGACGCGCTGCACCTCGGCGCGCGCGTAATGCAGCAGCCGTTCGGCGGCGTGGTTCAGCGTCACGGTGCCGCTCGGCACGTGATGGTGGACGGCACCGACCGGCAGGGTTTCGAGGATGGTCCGCAGCCGCGCCTCGCTGTCGCGCAGCGCCTGCTCGACCTGACGCTGCGCGGTCACGTCGCGCACGAGGCAGCTGACCGTCGCCGCCGCAGTGGCCACGGACGGCGCGATGCGTGCGCAGCGCCCGAGCATCTGCCGCTCGCGGCCATCGGCGAGCCGGATGCGGACCTCGACCTCGCGCGGCTCGCCGTCGGCGAGCACGGCCCGCAGGATGCCAAGCACCCGGTCGCCCTCGGCCTGCCCGAGCACGTCGTGGAGGTTGCGCTGCAGCAGCTGCTCGCGCGGCATCAGCAGCAGCTCGGGCCGGGCGGTCCAGACGTCCAGATAGCGGCCGTCGGCATCGAATTCGAAGGCCAGATCGTCGAGCGAGGACAGCAGCGCGCCGAGCCGGGTGCGCTCCCGGCCGGCCTCGTCGTCCCCACCCGCGCGGCGGATTACCGGCACCGACGGGTACACGGCGAGCCCCAGACAGGCGATCAGCGCAAGCACCTGCACCAGCGGCGCGAACCAGGCGGCGTCGATCAGCAGCAGCGGCCCGAGGCGGTCGGCGAGCAGCACCAGCGCCAGGCCGCAGGCGGCGAGTGCGCCCGCGGCGCGCAGTTCGATGCGGGCAGCAAGGACCAGCAGCGGCAGCAGCAGCGGTGCAGCCTCCCGCCCGGCGAGCAGCACCAGCAGCACCACCGGCAACGCGAACGGAACGAGGACGGACCAGCGGCGAACGGCGCGCGCGCAGCGTTCGCGGACAGCTTCAGACGACATCGGCAACATACCGGAAGGCGGGGGGACGGCAGCGCCGGCGGAGACGGCTGGCGGGCACGGGGCGCGAGCCTCGCACCCGCAGGTGCCGGGCCTCAAGCGGGCACGGAACGCAGCACCGGCGGACAGGCAGCGCCGTCCCCGGCGCGGCATTGCTGGTATTTAACCGATAATCATCGACTTGCCGTGTGGCGCCGGCAACCGGCGACACCGGCTTGCAGCAGACAGGAATCCATTTCGAAACCGGCTTTTACGTGGACTCACGCAGGAATGCCGGCGTCACCGCGACGGTAGTGCAGGCGCACGGCGCCATCCGGATAGCCCCAGGCATGCACCAGCGCCAGCGTCGAGGGATGCGTGCCCGGCCCGAACAGCGGCCGGCCGCCCCCGAGCAGCACCGGCGCCACGCGCAGCAGCCATTCGTCGATCAGGCCGGCGGCGTGGAAGACCGAGATCAGCGTGCTGCCGCCGGCGAGCTGCGCACGCGTGATGCCGTCGCGCTGCAGGCGCGCCAGCAGCCCGGACGGGGTTTCGGTGCTGTAGCAGAGCCGCGCATCCCGCTCGGCCGGGGATTCGCTGTGCAGCAGCGCGATGACGGTCTGCTGCGGCCACGGCCAGTGCGCGGCCCGGCGTGCCGCGGCGGCCGTGTGCCGGCCGACGATGATGACTTCGGGCGCGGGCAGGCGGTCGCCGGGCTCGGGCAGCGGCGTCCGGCCGCCGTCGATCTCCTCCCGCGCGCTGCCGGGCGGGATCAGGAAACCGTCGAGGCTGACGGTGACGCTACAGACGACGCTGGTCATGGGCACGGCTCCGGCGGGGGACGATAGCGATCGCCGAGCATAGCCGTCGCCGGCGCCACGGCCCGTCCGCGTGCCGAATAGTCGTTTCGTAGGATTGCCGGCGCGGCGGCGGCTGCGCAGAGTCGCGCGCGTCCTGCCACGGAACCCGGCCATGCCCCTCCAAACCGATCCCGCCTCGGCTGCCGCCGAAGAACTTCTGCAGCAGGCCGAAGCCTCGCGCCGCGCCGGTGATCCGGCGCTGGCCGCCGCGCTGTACCAGCGCGTGCTGAACCTCTGGCCCGAGTCCCCGGCCGCGCGCATCGCCGCCGGTCGCCTCGACACGCTCGGCCTGCCGGACCCGGCGCCGGCCGAGGCGCTCGCGAGCGCCGGCGACCTGCCCGGCGACGACAGCTACCTGCCCGGCGAGCTGGCCGCTGCCTGCCTGCGCGCGGCGGCGCTGGTCTGTCTGGTCGTGCTGTCGCTGATGGCCGGCTGGCTGCTGGTCGATGCCGCGGTCGGCCATGGCCCGTCGGACAGCCGCGCCTGGCTGCCGGGCGTGCTGGTGCTGCTCGCCGCGATCGTGCTGCCGGCGCTGCTTGCGACCATCGCCGGCATCGGTCTGAACCTCGTGGCGCTGCGCCGGCGCCAGGAAACGCTGCGCCTGCGCTGAGGCCGGCGTTCAGCCCGCGCGCCGCGGCAGCAGCACCAGCAGTCCGCCGGCGACGATCAGCGCCATGCCGGCAAACGAGGCCGCATCCGGCAGCGTGCCGAACACGCCGAAACCGAGCAGCGTCGCGATCGCGAGCTGGCCGTAGGTCAGCGGCCCGAGCACGGCCGGCGAGGCGTGCTCGAAGGCGCGGATCAGCAGCGCATGCCCGCCGAAGCCGGCGCAGCCGAGCACGATCATCAGCCCGGCGTGCGCGACCGTCGGCGTCGTCCACACCCACGGCAGCGTCAGGCTGGCCAGCACGGTGCCGGTCAGGCCGGTGATGAAGTTGGTGGTCGTGCCGTTCTCGCTGCCGGCGAAGCTGCGCGTCAGGATCTGGTACAGGCTGTTGCAGAGCGCCGCCGCCAGCGGCAGCAGCACCGTCCAGCCGAGCAGCGCCCCGCCCGGGCGCACGACGATCAGCACGCCGGCCAGCCCGGTCAGGATCGCGATCCAGGTGCCGCGGGCGACGCGCTCGCCGAGCAGCGGCACCGACAGCGCCGTCACCAGCAGCGGCGTCAGGTAGATGATCGCGGTCGCCTCGGCGAGCGGCAGGAAGCGCAGGCCGCTGACGAACAGGATGGTCACCGACAGCAGCAGCAGCGCCCGCAGCAGCTGGCGCCCGGGCCGGCGCGTGTGCAGCAGCGTGCGTCCGCGCGCCGGGGCATAGGCGATCAGCATCAGCAGCGTATGCACCGCGTAGCGCGCCCAGACCACCATCGCCACCGGATAGTGCTGCGAGAGGTATTTGGCGCTGCTGTCGAGCACGGCGAAGCACAGCACGGCGAGCAGCGTAAGGGCAACGCCGATCAGCGGCGCTCGCGTGCCGGGGGCGGTGGACGGGAAGCTCATCATCGATCCGGTACGGCGGCGCGGGGCTGCGCATCGTAGCCGCTGGCTTGCGGGGCTGCCGCGCCGGTACGGCAGCCGTGCAGCCGTGCATCGGGCACGCCGGAAACGTGCAAAAAAAATCGGCGACAGGTCCGCGGGGGTGGGAACCTGTCGCCAGTGCTTTCCAGACGGGGGTGACAACCGGATCGGTTGCCAGCAAAGCGTAGGAGAAGCTGCGCGAACGGGGTGCAGGTGGACGAATCTTCATCGCCCCGTGCAGCTGAGAAATTTCTCAGGCCGGATTCCGAGCCGCCCGGATGGTCGGCCCGCAGCTTCCGGGGCAGGATGGGTTGCCCCCTTCCCTGTTTCGAACCGAGGCTCGAACCGTGCAGGTACAGCCGCAAGCCTGTCCGCATCTGTCCTGGAGCACGATGCTCACCGAGTTGCGTGCTGCGCGCCTGCGTGGCGCATCGGCGTCGGAACGCCTGATGATGCTCGATCGCTGGCGCCGCGAGCGCTGCGAAAACTGCACGATCACCTGCCTGTATCCGATGCCCGAGCTGCCATCGGCGCTGCGCGAACAGTACGAGTGGCGCCCGCGCTGAGGAAGCGCCGCGGCCCCGCGCCGGCCGGGCGGGTGAAAACAGGCCCTGCAGGCGCATCGCCGGCCGGCCTCCTGCACCGCCGCCCGCCCTGCCTTGCCAACCGGTTTCCGACGCGATGTCTGCCGCCACCCTGCTGACGCTCTACGGCATCCCGAACTGCGA